>CAZJOL010000042.1:0-15285 GCA_964547605.1 uncultured Bacteroidaceae bacterium
ATGATGGCATCGCGCATGTGCATGTTGGGCGAGTTCAGATCGATTTTGGCGCGCAGAACCATGGAGCCGTCAGGAAATTCGCCATCGCGCATGCGGCGGAACAGTTGCATGTTTTCTTCCGGTGTGCGGTCGCGGTGTTCACAGGCAATGCCCGGACGTGTGGGCGTTGTGCGGTTTGCACTGATGGTCTCCTGACTGCATTCGCAAACGTATGCTTTGCCTTCCGCAATCAGCTTTTCAGCCCAGTCATACAATTGCTGAAAATAATCGCTGGCGTAGAATTCATTGGCCCACTCGAATCCGAGCCATTTCACGTCTTCCTTGATGGAATCAACATATTCAACATCTTCCTTGGTTGGGTTGGTGTCGTCGAAACGCAGATTGCATTTGCCGTTGTATTTACGGGCCAGTCCGAAATTCAGGCAAATACTTTTTGCATGGCCGATGTGCAGATATCCGTTGGGCTCCGGCGGAAAACGCGTCAATACATGATCAAAGCGTCCGCTTTCGTAATGCGAATCAATAATTTCTTCAATGAAATTTTTCTGCGCTTTTCCTTCTTCAGGAAGATTGGTTTTTTCGTCGGCCATTTTTTCTACTTTTGTACAAAATTACGAGCAAAATTTTTATCAGCCGCTATTTATGGAGATAATTTCAATCGAAGGTATGGAATTCCGGGCTCCGGTGGGATGTTTCGATGAAGAAAAAATCGTACACCCGGGCTTTTCAGTTGATGTGTATATTTCATTCGATGCCTCAAAGGCTATGCTGAGTGATAAGCTTGAAACCACCATCAATTATCAGGCGGTGTATCTCCGTATAAAAGAGATTATGGAAGTAAAGCACAATATCATTGAACATGTGGCCAATCATATTCTCGACGCCATTCTGTCCGATTTCCCGTTGGCGCAACATGTAAAGTGCAAAATCCACAAAACCTTTCCGGCTCTGGGCGGCCGCATTGCTGCTGTTGCTTTCGAAGCAGAGCGGGGGAGATAATATTCAATCCCTCGAAGGGTTCAAAACCCTTCGAGGGATCATTCATTTATCTTATCGCACCACCAGTCACCTTCAACACCTCCCCCGTAATCCGCTCCATCGCTTTATCAACCTCAGTATCGGTCAGTGTTTTTTCATCGTGGCGGAACATGAAACTGACAGCGTAACTTTTTTTATTGTCGCCAAGCTTTTTGTCAATATACACATCAAACAGGTCTACATTTTTCAGTAGCTTCTTTTCAGCTCCCCGTGCAGCTTTCTGTATAATTTCAAAAGAAAAATTACTGTCAATCAGCAATGCCAGGTCGCGACGGACAGCAGGGAACTTCGGAATATCCTGATAGCGCATACTCGTTTTGCGCACTTTCTTCAGCATCAGATCGAGATTCAGCTCTGCATACCAGATTTCATTGTCAACATCGGACAATCTGCGTATCTCGCTTTTCACCAGACCAAAGGCTGCAAGCGGTTTTTCGTTGAGCATGTAGGTCATTCCAAAAGCAAACTGATCGTTCACTTCCGTTTTGGCGACAACCGAATCCATCAGGCCGAGAAATCCAAAAAGGCCTTCCAGAGCCGATTTCATGCTGAAAAAATCCGAAGCTTCCGGTTTGTATTTCCAGTTTTCAGGTCTTTCACTTCCGGTCATAAGCAATGAAAGCATGCTGGTTTCCGAAAACCGCGCAGTCACTGACTTTTCTTTATCCGTTGTGTTTTTGACATAGGTTTTCCCGGGTTCGAAAAACTTCAGGTTGGCAGCGCTGCGATTAATGTTGTAAGCTGCCGATTGAAGCATCCCGGGCAGCATGCTGTAACGCATCACATTCAACTCACGGCTGAGCGGATTCTGGATGGTGACAATTGATTCAACCGGATATACACTCGCTTTTTCGTACCATTGCATGCTGTTGAGCGAGTTGCACATGATTTCGCTGAAACCTTTTGCTGCCAGATAATTCGAAACTTTCTGAATCAGTTCATTGAGTGTAACGCCAGTATTCTTCGGATAAATCGTGTTCGATTTTTCCGGCATCGGAATATTGTTGTAGCCGTAAATGCGGAAGATTTCTTCATACACATCAACCGGTCTTGTAACATCAGTGCGGTTAAGCGGAACTTCAACCGTAAGCTCTTCTGCAGTTTGTTTTGCAATTACGAAATCAAGATCTTTCAAAATGCCCGAAACGGTGTCCGATGGAATCGGCGATCCGGCAAAAGCATTCATGGCCGCGATATTCAGCACTACAACCGGCTTTTCGACTTTTACAGGATAGAAATCCGAAATGTCAGAACTGATGCTGCAGCCGGTAAGTTCTTTCAATAACAATGCAGCCCGTTTAATTGCGTATATGGTGATTTCCGCATCAGTACCGCGTTCGAAACGGAACGACGCATCGGTATGCAATCCGTGATGCTTGGCGGTTTTTCGCACTGACACAGGATTGAAACAGGCACTTTCAAGAAATACCCTTTTTGTTTCCATGCTTACACCGCTGTGTTCACCGCCAAATACGCCGGCAATGCACATCCCTTTTTCTGCATCACAGATCATCAGGTCGCGTGATGTAAGCTTGCGTTCAACGCCATCGAGCGTTGTGAAAGGTGAGCCATCCGGTAAACATTGCACAACCACTTTACCGCCGCTTATTTTATCGTAATCAAAGGCGTGGAGCGGCTGTCCGAGTTCCAGCATGACATATTGCGTGACATCAACAACCACATTGATCGGACGAAGTCCGGCGGCTTCCAATCGTTTTTTCAGCCAGTCGGGACTTTCTGTGACATTCAGATTGGTCAGCGTCAATCCGCTGTATCGGATGCATGCTTCGGGATTTTTTACTTCAACGGGTGTTGTAAGATCGTTGTTATCTGCTTTAAAAGCATCAACTGAAGGCATTTGCAATGCCGCTGAATTTTCTCCGCAGCGATGATGCAATGCGGCCAGCAGATCGCGTGCTACGCCCGTATGACACATGGCGTCGCTGCGGTTTGGAGTCAGACCGATTTCGAAAACATAATCAGAAGAAATATTGAAAAGTTTTGCAGCTGACATTCCGGTCTCGGTGGCAGGGTCAAGAACCATAATCCCTGCATGCGAGGTTCCAAGCCCGAGTTCATCTTCGGCGCAGATCATTCCGTTGCTTTCAATGCCACGCATTTTGGCTTTTTTTATGGTCAACGATGTCCCGTCCGATTTGTATAAAGTGGCTCCGGGCAATGCAACCAGCACTTTCTGTCCGGTAGCGACATTCGGCGCGCCGCACACAATCTGCAACTGCTCGGTTCCGACATCCACCTTTGTCAATGAAAGATGCTCGGTACCTTCAACATGGGCACATTCAAGTACCTGGCCGACAACAATACCATGTAATCCGCCTTTGATCTGTTCATGTTCTTCAAGACCTTCCACCTCAAGGCCATTGTCGGTGAGGATTTTCGAAATGGTATCTGCGGGCAGATCGGTGTTTAGATATTGCTTCAGCCAGTTGTATAAGATTTTCATCCTGAAAATATTTTCCGCAAAGATACTGAATTCCCGTTTTTCAGAATTTGTATATTTACATAATTAAAATCCCATGACCCGTTCCGTAATATTCTGTTTTTTATCGTTTCTGTTTGCGGTTTTTCTGCATGCACAGGAAAACAGCATCAGCTCACGCAATGGTCAGGTGTTGCCGGTGAAGGGAACCATGCGGATATTGCTGATTTTTGTTGAAATTGAATATCCGGCTGGCGTTGAAAAAAATGCGCAGGAGACTAATGAATACTGGAAACCGGGATCATATCCGGTCTGGGCGAATGAGCTTTTCGATGTTTATCCGTCGTCGGATACAAAGGGAACAGTTACCAGATATTATTACGAGAGCTCGTTCGGACAATACAACATTGTTGCAGATATTCTTCTGAACCCGGATGACTCTTCAAAACCTTTTCAGTATAAAAGCGATGGAGAAGTTAATGTGGCGAATATTCTCACAAACGCATGGGATAAGGGATTCAAAACGAAATCATCCCTGCCGGCTGATAGTTTTGATTTATGGGTGAAAACCGGATCCGGCGAAGAAAAGAAAATGAGAACTCCGGAGACGCCTCTTTCGTTTGATCATGTAATGGTAATTGCACGTAACTGTACCTATCCCGGACATCTGGCAGGTTATGCTTCTCAGGGAAATTTATTCACTAAAGCACCTTTCAGAACAGACTCCTACAGCGTGTTTTCAACCCGAAACATCAGTCCGCTCAATATTTTGCTGCACGAATACAATCATTTGCTTTTTGGCGGAAACAATGTTCACTGCTGTGGCGGAAACCACATGTCGAGCGGTGCTCAGTTTTTTCTTTCATTTCAGGGCGGCTGGGGAATGATGGGTGCCGCTAATAAATCGCTGATGACCTGTAATGCATGGGATCGTTATAAGCTTGGCTGGAAGCGGCCCGAGAAAGAGTATTATGTTTCCGCATTGGATTCGTCTGCAAACGAAATAAACACGGATTTTGATTTCCGTAATCAGCGGATTGTGGATACTTTGATTATACTCCGCGATTTTGTAATCTATGGAGATGCGCTCAGAATAAGGCTTCCGGGAGTACCGGACAATGAATATCCACAATGGCTCTGGATTGAAAATCATCAGACACGTGCATACAACAAGAGTCCTTTCGATATTTTTCAGTACGAGGAATCAGGCTGCACCGACCATGCTTTACCCGGCCTCTATGCTTACATTCAGGTGGCACACGATGAATTGTACGGAAAAGGAGCTTTCAGCGGAAATGCTGACTTCATCAGGGCTTTGCCTGCCAGCGGAATGTACGATTTTGTCTGGGGCGATACGCTGGTCAGAAACAACTGGTGTCAGAACAACGGGCTGTATTATCCATTTTCAAGAAGGCCGGCTTTCAATAATCCGCTCAGTGGAAATGCCGTGACAGAGCTGGCTGCATATGACGAAAATGCCGATGGCCATCTGGAAGAAAAGGAAAAGCGTGATCCTGCAATAGAACTCATTTCCGGCGAATATTTCAACAACCTTCCGTATCTTGGTGAGTCTGAAATGGCCTACACGCTGCACGGCAACAATAAAATCGGAGTGGGAACCAATCCGTCATCGGCAAACTCGCTCACAATGCTCAACGACAATAAATCCATCAATAAAGGATTGCCACCTGACAACCGCATCATTTATCTGAATTCAGTCAGCATTGAAATTATCCGCGAGGACTGGCCTTCTCCCGGCGCAGTGCTGGTGCGGGTTCGCAATGGCGACAATATCGTTTCGCAAAATGTCCGCTGGTGCGCACCCAATATTGTTTTGCCCGATCTGCCTTCTGATAATCAGTTTGATCTGGTTGTCGATAAGAAGCGAAGAATCATTATCGATGCAGGATTCACTCCAACCCGCATTGATTCAGTGATTACAGTGAAAGGCAGAACGGTTATTACTGATTTTTCTCATTTCGAAATGATGCCCGGAACACGCATGCTGCTTCGCAAAGGAGCCAGACTGGACATTCGCAACAGATCGGTTTTTCATGTTTCAAAAGGCGCCGTAATCGTACTGGAGAAAGGTGCTAAAATAATTGTCAGCAAGGACTCCCGCCTGATCAATGATGGCGAGATTATAAGGTTGTGATTCGTTCTCAACTCATTTAATCTCAACATCAACATCAACATCAACCTTAACCTTGTAACGTCCGTAACGATTGTAACGTCTGTAACGATTGTAACGCCACGCTTTCATCGTGATAAACTCCACGCCTGTAACGACAGTAACGAAAAGGCTGCTTCTCAGAGCTACTTTTCCTCAACATCAACCTCGACTTTTCCTTTTGCTTGCTGTACCGCATGCCGCATGCCGCAAGCTTTCTTCTTGGCCTTGTCTCAGAGCTGAAAGCTGATCACTGACGGCTGAAAGCTGGTTGTCCTTGACCTAAATAGGTTTTTTTCATCAACATTTCTCCTCATATTTCAAACTTTACTTATCTTGCACCTCCAATCTGTTAAATCTTATTTCTATGGAAGACCTGCAGAACGACAAACCGTTTGAACTCCCCGAAAACGCCTACCGCGAACTTAAAGAAGGCGAAACCTATGAACCGGTTATGCCGGCTTCGAAAAAATTTCCTGAAACGACTACATGGTCTGTCCTGATGGGACTTCTCATGGCCGTTATCTTTTCTGCTGCCGCTGCCTACGCAGGTCTCAAAATCGGTCAGGTATTCGAAGCAGCCATTCCCATTTCAATCATTGCCATCGGTGCATCTGCATTGTCGAAACGAAAAAATGCGCTTGGACAGAATGTCATTATCCAGTCAATCGGTGCCAGCTCCGGAGTTATTGTTGCAGGAGCTATTTTCACAATTCCGGCTCTGTATATTCTGCAATATAAGTACCCCGATATTGAAATCAAATTCATAGAAATCTTTCTGGCAGCCCTTCTCGGAGGTATTCTCGGTATTCTTTTTCTGATTCCGTTCCGGAAATATTTCGTCAAGGAACAACATGGAAAACTCCCTTTCCCTGAAGCGAAGGCAACAACCGAAATTCTGATCTCCGGTGAAAAAGGCGGCAAACAAGCCGGCCTGCTTATCACAAGTGGTCTCATCGGTGGTATTTATGATTTTATGGCTGCCCAGTTCAGATTGTGGTCCGACACTGTTACAACCCGCGTTATTCCATGGGGAGCCGAGCTGGCCGAGAATACAAAAATGGTTTTCAAAATGAGTACTTCCGCTCTTGTGTTCAGCTTCGGATATCTGATCGGACTTAAATATGCCCTCATAATTGCAGTCGGATCAATGCTTTCATGGCTTGTATTTGTGCCGCTTTTCAACGAAATCGGAAACATGATGGCTGCTGCGGGTGGTGGTGTGAATATTTTTGCAGCTATGTCGCCCGAAGCCATTTTCTCGGGATATGTCCGCAACATAGGTATAGGCGCCATTGCCATGGCCGGCATCATTGGAATTATCAAATCGTCCGGCGTTATAAAAAAATCGTTTGGCCTTGCATTTTCCGGACTCTCAGAAAAAACAAAAGCCGAACAGCCTGAACGGACTCAGAAAGACATTAAAATGACTTTTGTGCTGATGTTTATTCTGCTGACCGTCATTGCTGTGTTTATCTTTCTGTATGCAGGTATTCAGCTTACGCTCGTACAGGCACTCGTTGCCTTGGTTACACTGGTTATTGTTTCATTTCTGTTCACAACGGTTGCCGCCAATGCCATCGCCATTGTTGGCTCCAACCCCGTTTCAGGGATGACGCTTATGACACTCATCCTTTCTTCAGTCATTCTGGTTGGCGTTGGACTCGAAGGTGCTTCCGGGATGGTTGCCTCGCTTATCATCGGGGGTGTGGTCTGCACGGCTCTTTCCATGGCCGGTGGCTTCATTACTGACTTGAAAGTAGGTTACTGGCTTGGATCAACGCCCGCCAAACAGCAGTCATTCAAATTTCTTGGAACATTGGTCTCTGCTGCTACTGTTGGCATCGTCATTTATATCCTCAACGGAGCCTATGGCTTTGTGAAAGTCCCTGGTGTTCATGATGATCCAATGGCAGCCCCGCAGGCCAATGCCATGGCGTCAATCATCGAACCGCTCATGCAGCCGGGTGCATCAGTTCCGTGGATGTTGTTTGCATTCGGAGCAATCATTTCGCTCCTCATCAATTGGCTGGGACTGCCTTCTCTGGCATTTGCACTCGGAATGTTTATCCCGCTGCACCTCAATACACCGCTGATTGTGGGCGGTCTCCTGCATAAATTCATGTCAACCGGACACAAGGATCCCGAAGTCAATAAGGCACGCGAGCAGCGCGGAACGCTCATTTCAAGCGGCTTCATTGCGGGTGCGGCACTTTTTGGGGTGGTCGGCGCATTATTGCTTTTCTTTGATGTGAACCTCAATTTCCTGCATGTTAACCAGATGCAGATCAAAGGCAGCTGGGACTGGATCCCGGGTTGCCCATGGCCCGAAGTGACAGCATTGATTGCTTTTGCAGCCCTGATTGTTTATTTTGTCTGGGACAGTAAAAGGATTAAATAGCTTCAGACCATTAGTTTGCGTTTTTTTACAGTAATCGCAGTTTCTGTGCGGGTTTGAATCACCATGATTGCTTTTGCAAAAAGCATATTAATAATATATTCTTACTTTTGCAGTTATTAAGCAATAAACCGTCGTTCTTTTATGCGTTTTCCTCTCGTCATTGCTCCGCTGGTTGTTCTTCTTTTCCTATTCCGCTCTTCTTCTGCTCAGGAACAGGGAATTGAGAACCTGCCGCGCTTTGATCTGCGGACCATTCACTTTGGCTTTACGCTTGGATTCAACAATATGGACTTTACACTCCGCCGCCCCGAATCCAATGGCCCGATTGATTCTGTACTCAATATCACAACACAGTCTCAGGGCGGTTTTCAGATTGCCATCGTGTCCGACCTTCGCATTGGCAGCAATGTGAATCTCCGCTTCATTCCGGGCCTTTCATTTGGTGACCGCAAGGTTCATTACGACGTGTATCATCCCTCAACCGGCATTACCACTAAGGTTACTAAAACCGCTGAATCCACTTTCCTCGATTTTCCGCTGCTGTTCAAATACAAAACAAACCGCATTACCAATTTCCGCGCTTATGTTCTTTTCGGCGGCAAATACAGCCTTGACCTCGCTTCTCAATCCAAAAAGAAACAGGAAGATGAAGCAAATCTGAAACTGCTGCCTCACGATTATTCTGTTGATATCGGCGTCGGTGTGGAATGGTATCTCGAGTATTTCAAATTCGGGGTCGAGCTTCGTTCTTCATTCGGGATTCCCGATATGCTCAAACGCGAAAACACCATCTATACCAACAACATCGACGCATTGCGCTCAAAAATGTTGTGGCTGTGTTTCACATTTGAATAATCAGCACAGAATTATTTCACCATCAGCGGTACCCGCAAAAGCTCATTTCCGCTCACAACAAGTTGGTACAGTCCGCCCGAAAATCCGGTGGTGGTAACACGTAATTTCTGCTGACCTGCTGCAAAAACGCCTGAATATACCAGCTGTCCTTCCATGTTGTACATGAGTACCTGAGCCGGTTCACGATACTCAGCGCCTCGTGTGATTTCAACAAAATCACTGGCCGGATTCGGATAAACTGTCAGCTGATCTGCATTTGCTTCACTGATTCCATCAGGGAAAAGGACTGTGATGTACGATGCTTTATTGAGGGTGTCACTTCCGCAATACTCCGATGCAGCAACAAGCTGAACCGTGTAAACGCCGGTATCGCCGTACAAATGCCACGGATTGACATCAGCACTTGTAGCACCGTCACCAAAATCCCATGCATATGAAACAGCACTGATACTTGTGTTTGTGAATAATGCCATTGCATCGGGAATAAAGAACACCGTGTCATTTACTGAGAATCCGGCTGTAGCAACAGCGCGCACAGTAACAGCTGCAGGCGACATCACTTCTGCCGTATCGGTCGGGCCATAGGCATAGAGCGTGATTCCGTAAACACCGCTGTTCAGATAATGCACAACCGGATTGGCCGCAGTCGATGTAGCCGGTACTCCACCTGTAAATTCCCACAGATACGATGTGGCTCCGACACTGCTGTTGGTGTATTGGATGCTGTCGCCCTGACAGATTTCATTCGAACTCATGAAAAATCCGGCTAATGTTGACGTGGCAATGGTGATTCCATCACTGCTTGTTACTGCACCCTCAAGCCCGGCATTGTTCACGGCTTTTACCGAAACATAATATGTCGATCCCTGTGTCAGTGTCAGTCCGTTCAATGTTGCTGTCAGCGCAGTTCCGTTATTGGTCCATGCCATTACATCTGAGCCACCTGCTGTGGTCCCGGCAGCAATCATATAATGCGATACGGCTGAATTCGGATCCGCCGATGCCGCCCAATTGGCCTGCAATGATGATGAACTGTACGAAATATCCTCATCCGCTGCGCTGCCGTCATTCACTGTTGCAATGGTTGTTGGTGGCGTGAAATCAACATTCAGATCGTGATAAGCAATCGAAGATAAATTGTTCGCCACATCCTGACAAATGGATTTTATCTTGGCTCCATACACTGTCGGTGATGGGTTTTCATATCGTATGTCATCCGATGCCTGAGTGCCTACAAGCACATTCACCGAAGTGGATCTGCTGCGATATACTTTCAATTCATTCACCTTAAGCTGCGCATTACCTGTGCGGAACGAAATGTATTTACCGCCCGTACTGTATGGTGTTGTATCTGTCCATGTTCCAAGCAATGCATCATCACGGTACACCCAGATCTGGCCTGTGATGCGGTCGTAGATGATTTTATAGTCATACTACTGGTTCAGATTGGTAACAACATTTGTTACCACAAGCTGTTGTGTAAACGAATTATTGGTCACTTCATAAAATTCGAGCTGATTGGTTTCCAGTCTGAAAAACACAAAGTATCCGTTGCCACGCTGATCAAGCGCTGCACTATCGCAGAAGAAGTGAAATCCGAAACGCTTGTTCACTTTTGATCCGCCCGGAACCATTGCGCTGAAATTATACAGCGTTCTGTTTGATAATTCCTGATACAATGATGTATAAACATTCGTATTGTTTTGCGTGGTGTCGCTCTGCCAGAGCGATCCGGAAGCCACACTCCATGTGCCGAGCGTTTGAGTCCAGTCACTGTGCAATGCATCAAAGTTGTCTGCAAAGTATCCGCGCGAAGCATTGGCCCTCCACTCAGTCCCCTGGTTTTCGAGCACCTGATAATATCCTTTCTGTATGCCGCTTCCACCGGTGTTATCGGCATCAGTAACGGTTGCAGTGAAATCATCCGTTTTCCAGGTGCCGGTTGTTGCAACTGAGGTTGTGGGCGGTGTTGCATCTGCTGCCGTACTTGTCCATGTTGCGGACCATCCCGCTGCGGTTGTGGCGCAATCGCTGCGGAATTCAATGGTCATTACACCGCTGCTGGCAGTAACGGTTGTCGGTGCAGTTGTGTTGTATCTTCCGATGCGCGGACTGAAAACATCAGGCCCGTTGTAGATGTACAGGAAATCGTAATTGTCCTCTACGTCAAACGAAGAGAATGTCAGTGTTACAGATGTGGCATTCGTTGGTGCAATTTTCCAGATTTTTCTTTCATCATTTCCATAAGCTGCTGTGGAGCCACCGGTGTCAAAGAAGCTGCCAGTCGCAGTTGTGTAAGTTGTCACAGGCGTGGTATTATTAAGCTTTCTGAAAAAATAATCCCAGCACCAGAAATTTCCTGGATCTGTATGAGTGTTGTTCGGATAATGCTGATGCCCGGCTATCTTTGTACAGTAGCTCGATCCGGCCAGTACATGAACATTATAATCAAGCGCAGTTCCGTCATCCAATGTGTCTCTGTACAAGGTTCTGAGCGGATTTATACCATATCCGCTGTTGCAGACATCACGCACCAGATTCGCATGACTTGTATAAACCGCTTCGGTGTACCACGATGCACTGCTCACGTAGCCTTCCATTTCGGTACCGATGGTATATGGATTTTCATCGCGAACATGCCAGGCTTTATTAACCTCGAGTACCATCTGAGTCACCTGTCCGTCGCTGCTGCGCATTACATAATGCGTACTGGCCGAAGCCGAACAGTTCTTGAACCAGCTGATACAGCCCGCATATGATCCCTGTACGGTATGCAATACATACGCGGAAACGGCAACACCGCTCCTGGAGCTGTAGTTGCAAGTGGTCAAATCTTCAATGGCAGGTGCATAATCGGTTGACAAGGTACTTTTCAATCCCAGACCTTCCATTTTATGGCCTTTATTATCTTTTACACCCTGCTCGGAAATTTCTACTTTTTCCGATTGCAGTATCTGAAGGGTGTTTGGTGCAAAAATCCTATTCATCTCAAACTCAGCAACGCTGAAATCACACACGTTTGCCCAAAATGCATTTTTCATAAAACCCAGTACGGAATACAAATGCGAATTCATGGCAAACGCATTTGTCTGATCGCCCTCCTGCCAGGGAATTTCACTCAGAGCAATCAAAACCGGGACATAATTTTCAACCTTCTTTCCGGAAATGTCCATTTGTCTCGACAATGCATCAAATGCTCCGGCCCAGGCAATAATCTGTGCCCGCGCCGACGGCTCCTGAAGCAATGTTTCACTTGCTCCACTTAATGTTGAAATTAGTTTTCCATTCTCATTGAAATAGTCCTTCCCGTCAAAAATAAGCCCCATCACTCCGAGGTATCTGGGCAATCCCTCACTGGAAGCCTCTTCTGTAAGCGGAACATTATAAAACCGCGTGTTTGAATACGCAACAGCTTCAACGATTCCTCTCGGAACTGCCGGATACATTTCATATGCTTCTTCAAAATACGGCTTAACCAGATTGTAATCCGATAACTGATTCTGTAAAACACGTGCGTCAATTTCTTTGCCGGTCTGCGCCTGTAAGCTGAATGTGAAAGAAAGCAATAATCCGGCAACGTAAATAAATTTCCCCATAATCATACATTTTTGAAATACAAAAATATAAACTTAAACTGAGATAATCTTCTGTTCTCAGCTGCAATAATCAAAAATCAATGTGAAAAAATCTACCGCTCTTTTTTCTTGGCTTCGTTCCAGATGGCATCCATCTCTTCAAGCGTCATGTCGTTCAGCGTGCGACCCATGCGTGCCGCTTCCTGTTCAATAAAAGTGAAACGCTCAATGAATTTTTTGTTCGTTCTTTCAAGTGCGTTTTCCGGGTTTATACCTATGAACCGGGCATAATTCACCAGGGCAAACAAAACATCGCCGAACTCATCTTCCACTTTTTCAATAGGGGCATTAGTCTTTACTTCTTCATTCAGCTCCGATAATTCTTCCTGCACTTTTTCCCAGACCTGCTCAGTCTTTTCCCACTCAAAGCCAACTCCCTTCACTTTTTCCTGCATTCTGAATGCTTTCACAATGGCCGGTAATCCTTTGGGAACGCCTTCCAGAACGCTTTTCCGGCCTTCGCCCATTTTTATTTTTTCCCAGTTGGCTTTCACTTCCTCATCATCTGCCACACTCACTTCGCCAAATACATGCGGATGCCGTCTGATCAGTTTTTCATTAATGTTGTGCAGCACATCGCCCATGTCAAATGCACCTTTCTCCGATCCTATCTTAGCGTAAAACACAATGTGCAGCATGATATCTCCCAACTCTTTCATGATCTCTCGATCATTTTTTTCGAGTACGGCATCACCAAGCTCGTACATTTCTTCAATGGTCAGATATCGCAGCGTTTCATTGGTCTGCTTCCTATCCCACGGGCATTCTTCTCTGAGCCGGTCCATAATTTCAAGCAGCCGCCTGAATTCATCAAGTTTTCGCTGCATGTCAATAGGCTTTTGCAAATACCACTCTCTTCGCCGATGGCTTTCCGGTCAAAACACATTTTCCGGGTTCGCCTTCTTCCAGCGGAATCAGTCTGATTGTTGCTTTTGTGAGCTCTTTTATTTTCTCCTCTGTCTCGCTTGTGCCATCCCAATGCGCATATACAAATCCACCCTTGTTTTCAATCACATCAACAAACTCATCCCAGGTGTCAACAGTATAAGTCAGGGTCTTTCTAAGTTCAAGCGCTTTCTGATAAAGATTACTCTGAATGTCCACAAGCAGGGCAAAAACGCGTTCTGCAATGCCTTCGCGTCCGGCCGACTCTTTGGTCAGCGTGTCACGTCTGGCCACTTCTACAGTGTTATTCTCAACATCTCTGGCTCCGATTGCAATCCGAATAGGAACGCCTTTCATCTCATATTCAGCAAATTTGTATCCCGGTGAGTAATTCTCGCTGTCATCCACCTTGACGACGATTTTTTTCTCCTTCAGCTCTGCTTCTATTCCTTTCAGGTACTCCAGAATTTTCGGTTTCATTTCCTCATTCTTGAAAATCGGAACAAGCACCACCTGAATTGGAGCCAGTGTCGGAGGTAAAACCAGACCTTTATCATCGCTGTGAGTCATAATCAGAGCGCCCATCAGTCTGGTAGAAACTCCCCATGACGTCGCCCAGACATATTCCAGTTGGTTTTCCTTACTCAGAAATTTTACATCAAATGCTTTGGCAAAATTCTGTCCCAGAAAATGCGATGTTCCTGCCTGCAGTGCTTTCCCATCCTGCATCAGCGCTTCAATGCAATAAGTTTCCACAGCACCGGCAAAGCGCTCATTAGCCGATTTTACGCCCTTCAATACCGGCATGGCCATCCAGTCTTCAGCAAAAGATGCATAAACACCAAGCATGCGTACAGCCTCTTCAACAGCTTCTGTTTCTGTTGCATGTGCCGTGTGGCCTTCCTGCCAGAGAAATTCAGTAGTGCGCAAAAACAATCTGGTCCTCATTTCCCAGCGAACCACATTGGCCCATTGGTTAATCAGCAATGGGAGATCGCGGTATGACTGAATCCACGTTCTATATGTGTCCCAAATAATTGTTTCCGAAGTTGGACGAACAATAAGTTCTTCTTCCAGTTTTGCATCATCATCAACCACAACCCCTGAGCCGTCGGGAGCATTTTTTAATCGGTAATGGGTTACAACGGCACATTCTTTGGCAAAACCTTCCACATGGCTTGCTTCTTTTGAAAAGAATGATTTTGGTATAAAAATTGGGAAGTAGGCATTCGAATGACCGGTTTCCTTAAACATCCGGTCCAGTTCATCACGCATGCGTTCCCAGATGGCAAAGCCGTATGGCTTGATTACCATGCATCCACGGACCGCTGAATTCTCGGCCAGACCTGCGTTTTGAACGATATCAATGTACCACTGAGAATAATTTTCACTTCTTGGCGTAATCTTGCTACCCATTTTGGTATGATATTTGGTTTTAATTGGAAAACAAAAGTACTAAATAAAATTCGGAGGACAAAGAAATGAAAAGGACAATCTATTTTTTGGTTTTTGGAGCTTTCGTCCTGCTTTTCTCCAGCTGCACAGTAAACTACTATACAGCAAACCCTTATGACGATGTATATTACTCAAGAACAGATGCCGTAGCCAATGCAACACCGGTTAACTACGGCAATACGGCTGATCCTGCCAATAGCACATCTGCATACGTTGACGAAACCCAACCGGTTGACAACCAAGTCGAACAGGGCTATTACGATGAAAACGGACAGCCGTATTCGACCACCGAAACCTACACCGATGAGAACGGCACCAACTATGTGACCAACAACTATTATGGTGACAACTACGATTACGAATATTCATCGCGTATCCGCAGATTTTATGGCGGATACAACGGTTT
>CAZJOL010000043.1:0-15266 GCA_964547605.1 uncultured Bacteroidaceae bacterium
GTGGCGTTATAGCTGC
This sequence comes from uncultured Bacteroidaceae bacterium, assembly GCA_964547605.1. Classification (GTDB taxonomy): domain Bacteria; phylum Bacteroidota; class Bacteroidia; order Bacteroidales; family DTU049; genus GWF2-43-63. Next base: position 17 of record CAZJOL010000043.1, read on the forward strand.
CTGAAATGTACACATGGCCGCCATCTATCGACTGAATGGCATATCCGCGGTCACTGCCGCTTCCACCCATACGTTTGGACCAGATGAAGTTTCCGAGTGCGTCCAGCTTGCTTACAAAAATATCTTCACTTCCAGCCGATACCATATTGAATGTGCCGGGCCCGGGATCAAAATCAACGGTGCCGTTAAAGTATCCGGTTACATATATGTTTCCTGTCAATGGTTCTGAAGAAATGGAAATGGGAATATCGACACCGGTACCTCCAAAACGTTTTGCCCAGACAAAATTTCCGGTTGTACTGAGTTTGCAGATAAATGCATCCCATTGCCCGGCCGAGGTCAGTGGATATGTGCCTGCACCCGGATCACAGTCGATTGTTTCGTAGAAGTATCCGCATATTATTACATTTCCATTATTGTCCAGCGCCAGCGAAGTGCCTTCATCGAAGTTGAGGCCTCCGAGCGATCTTGCCCAGAGTAAGTCTCCCGCTGCATTGTATTTGGCAACAAACACATCCGTTTCGCCGGCGTCATATAAATTTACCACACCTGCGCCGGGATCAAAATCCGAAGAATCTGCAAAAGTTCCCAGTGTATATATATTCCCGACTGCATCTACGGCAATATCAGCCGCATTGTAGTCTACCGAATTACTTTCTATCTGATGAGCCCAGTGCAGGTGTTGTCCGTTCGAAATATGGCATAAGGCAAATAACTGCACGCAGATTATGCAGCGAATCATTTTTTGGAAAAAGTTCATACGGAAAAGTTTTTAAGTGTTTTAAAAGTATTGCAGTGCTGTTGAAGTGGAATAAACCGGCACAGGCGAAACCATGTCAGATCATGGATGCGCGGCAGCTTCCCGGTTATGAAGTCCTTTTCTGTCGCTGTGCAAAATTAAATATTATTATGAATTTTTGTAAAGAATATTTAGATATGTAAACGAAACTGTCCATTTAATAAACAAAAACATCAGTTCCGGCAGATATTCAATACACCAGAATCTTCATCTCCATATAATCCATCATCGCATACTTCACACCTTCGCGGCCGAGGCCACTGTCTTTGATGCCGCCATAGGGTGCGTGATCGACGCGGAATGTCGGCACTTCGTTTATCATTACGCCACCGACGTCCAGTGTATTGAAAGCGTATTTCATATGTTCGAGCGAATCGGTGAAAACGCCCGCCTGGAGCCCGAAGCGCGAGTCATTGACTTGCTGTATCGCCTGTTTGTAGTCGCTGAATTTTTCCAATGTAACCACCGGACCAAAAATTTCCATACAGCATACATTCATTTCCGGCTTCGTGTCAATCAGCACCGTCGGCTCAAAGGCAGCACCCGTGCGCTTTCCGCCACACAGAATTTTGGCGCCGTCTTTCACGGCATCCTGTACCCAGCTCTCCACGCGGATGGCATTGGCTTCGTCAATCATGGACGAAATATCGGTGTCGGCCGAAAAAGGAGATCCCATCCTGAGTTTCGAAGTCGCTTCGGCAAAGGCTTTGGCAAAAGCATCAAAAATTTCTTCGTGCACAAAAATGCGCTGCGTGTGAATGCACACCTGTCCTGCATAGGCGAATGCACCTGCAAGAACTTTGGGTACAGCCACATTCAGATCGGCACTTTTGTCAACAACAACGCCGGCATTGCCGCCCAGTTCGAGCACGACTTTTTTCTTACCCGCATCAGTTTTCATTTTCCAGCCTACTTCGGGTGAGCCGGTAAATGTCAGCACAGCAAAGCGCGGATCGGTCACCATCTGATTGCCGCATTCGCGATCAAGCGGCAGCACTGACAGCGCGCCTTTCGGAAGTCCGCTCTCAGCCATCAGTTGCGCCATATACAACATGGACAGCGGCGTATTGCGCGAAGGTTTGAGTATGATGGGACAACCCGCTGCAATGGCAGGAGCAATCTTATGTATGGCCAGGTTCAATGGAAAATTGAACGGGCTGATTCCGGATACAATGCCAGCCGGAAAATATTTTATAATGGCTTCTTTGCCGCTGCCAGCCTGCGTCCAGTCGATTTTCATGAATTCGCCTGCCACGCGGCGGCTTTCTTCGGCGGCTACTTCAAATGTCTGTATGGCACGGTCGACCTCACCCAGAGCCAGTTTCAATGGCTTTGCCGCTTCGCCTGCAATAATTTTTGCCATTTCGTCTTTGTGTAAACGCAGTGCCGAAGCGCTTTTCATGAGTATGTCGTACTTTTTCCACGACGGCATTTCTTTCATTTCTGCCCGGACTTCTTCGGCCATTTTAATGGCTTTTTCGAGTTGAGGTTGTCCTGCCAGAAAAGTTGTACCAACCAATGAACCATCGTAGGAACAGGTAACATCGAGTGTTTGTGCGGTCTGTATAAATTCACCGCCGATGCAGATGGGGAAGGTCATGATGAATTGTTTTTGCAAATATAATAAAAGCATGAGGCATAGGGCATGAGGCATAAGGCATGAGGCATGCGGCATGCGGCATAAGGCATGAGGCTCAATGCACAACGCACAATGCGCAACGTCCCGCTCCGCCGCGGCGGACACAGGGCACATCCCGACGCTGTCGGTCGGGACTTTCAGTACTGACGCTAGCGGTCAGCACTTTTAGACGCACAGGGCACAGCTAGTAAAAAGTTTGTAAAGTTTCAAGTTTATAACGGTGATGATGCGGACGGCATAGCGCACAACGCCTGCGCAATGCATAACTCATAACTTATAACTCCCTGGCGTCTGGTGTCCGACGCCTTATGACTTATACCTTTCGCCTCACACTCAATCTTCTCAGCTCCTTCTCAGAGCTGACGGCTGAGCGCTGAAAGCTGATGGCTATAATGTAACGATTGTAACGTCTGTAACGTGTAACGAAAGTCTTACTTGACCTCGACCTTGACCTTAACCTTGACCTTAACCTCAACCTGTCAATTGGCTTTCGGGTTATGAGCGAATATTATCGTATATTGCATAATAATTAAACCAGAATATCATGGAAAACAGAATGCAGAAAAGCGGACCATCAGGTGCAATCTATGGTCTGGGACTTATCGGTGCTGCCGTATATTTCATTTCAACCGCAGCCGGTTTCTGGATGGGCGTGCTGGGGTTTCTGAAAGCGCTGGTGTGGCCTGCATTTCTGGTATATGAGGCCTTTGGTTTTTTTGGGTCGTAAAGTGATAAAAACTTCATTTGGACGGATATTTTTCCGAGAGTCATTTCGTTACAATCTAAGTTCCAATAAAATTATTGAATATATCCAGAATTCAATGGCAGGCAGCTAATCAGAGTGGTGCCGTAGCAGTCATTTTGTATAGCCGCCATATATCACTGATTGTCATCTGTACTCATGACAATCAGTAGTGTACAGAATCAAAAATAGGAAATATTTCAATGGGTCAAATAAATGAATTATTTGAATGCCAGTTTTCCTTTCTGCGACATATACAGCAGCAGGAAAAAGAACAGACTCAGAATGAAATAAATGCAAATGGCGACCACCGATGTGCGCATGTTTCCAGTGATTGCCTCAATCAGCCCGAAGCTAAAAGTACCGCCGACGGTAGCCAGTTTTTCCATCACATCGAAGAAACTGAAAAATGAAGTGTGATCGGTGGTTTTCGGAAGCATTTTGGAATAGGTTGAACGCGCCAGTGCCTGCGATCCGCCCATGACAAGACCGATGAAAAATGCAACAATCATAAAACCAAATGCATCGGTAATGAAGTAGGCCGCAACACAAACAAATACCCACCAGAATACAGTAATAATCAGTGATTGAAAATTTCCGATCTTTCCGGAAAGCCATGCAAAGCCGTGTGCACCAACCGATCCGACCAACTGAATAACAAGTACTGTTGCAATGAGCGTTGTATCATCGAGTCCGATTTCTTTTTCGCCGTAAGTGGCTGCCATAAACATGACTGTGAGTGTTCCCATCATCATAAAGAAAAAGCCGAACAGGAAAAATGTCAGGCTGCGCGATTTCAAAATCTGGCGGAATACTTTGCGGAGTTCGCTGTAACCATTTGTCAGTACGCGTTTGCTGGCTTTGCCATGTCCAAAAGTATATCTGGGTAAGCGACGGAAAGTGATTTGTGCAAATCCGATCCACCAGATAAAAACGGTTACAAATGCAATGCGTGCAGGAAAGGAATCGTCTTTTATGCCGAGTGCATCCTGGCCAAGTATGACGGCCAGATTGATGATGAGCAAAACCACACCACCAATGTATCCCATCGAATAGCCGCGTGCACTGATGCGGTCCTGATCTTTTGGATCGGCAATTACAGGCAGAAAGGAATTGTAAAACACAATACTGCCGCCATATCCGATGGTGGCCAGTGTAAAAGCAATCAGCCCAAGCTCGATGTGCTGCGGATCGAAAAAATACAAAAGCCCGCATGAGATTGAACCAACCCAGGTGAAAAATTTCATATACGATTTTCGCATCCCCGTGTAATCGGCCATGGATGAGAAAAACGGGGACAGCAGTGCAACAAACAAATAGGCTGCTGAAATAGACCACGAGTAGGCTACCGTGTTTATGATATCAAATCCGAAAACCTGAATCACACTGTCACCGTCGTGACTGGTCACGCTGTTGAAATAAATCGGAAAGATGGCGGAAAGGATAGTGAGCTGAAAGACAGAGTTGGCCCAGTCGTACATCACCCAGCCCCGGATGATTTTCGGATCACCGACGGCAATGGCAGCGTTTTTCATTCGATTCATGATATATCAAATAGATCGTAAAAGTAAAATTTATTCTTTCACAAAATGAAAGAAAAGCAGATGCATTTTAACAAAACAGAAATTTATTCGTTTACAAAACGGTATACATGATTACCGTAAACTTTTATCAGCCCTTTGAATTTCTGATATTGCTGGCACTCGAATGAGCTTGAAATAGAACCTTCAAAAGGAATTTCAAGCGTTTCGCCTGGTTGTAACAAAAAACGGATGAGCTTTCCCGCATCAATTTTGGGTGCTGTTGCAAAAAATTGATTCCTAAAATCCTCAATAAACTTTTCTTTCATTTCACCTTCTGTTTCAGCGAGTCCGGCAGCAACAATTGCTGAACCCAAATCAGGCGAATACATGTATTCGTACGAGAATGCCGGATCCAGTTGAAGGTTTTCAGTTATAGTTATCGTTTCCTGGTCTGGGACCATTATAGTGGCTCTTCCCGACACATTTTTTTCTTCGCAGGCATAGCAATCGTCCAATTTGAAAAACAGAGTAAATTCTGCTTTTTCTGTGTTATTCACCGATTCGTTGATGTTTAAAATGCTGAAAGAAACACTCAGTCCAGTGCCAATTTCACCGGATATATCGCGGGTCCATTTTTCTGCATTGTTAGATCCTCTCGATTTTTCATGCATTTTCATATATCCGGGAACTGTCTCGTTATTACCTTGCTGATCGGACCAAACGTAGGTTGTAGTCAAAAATGGATCCACATAATGGATAAACATAGCAGGATTTTTCATAAAATTAATCAGGTCTGCTTTGTTGTATTGGATAAACAGTGGTGAATAAAAACTGGTTGAGTTTTGAATACTGTCATGCGTTTTATTACAGAAAGAATTTCCTGTAAATTCGAGTTGCACATCTGCACGTATGGCGTATTCTTCGGCTGTTTCACCAATAATGATGTCATTATTGCCTTGAGCCATTGTGCCTGAAACTGATAAAATCAGTAATAGTACAAACGGAATTAAGGGATTTTTCATAATGCTTTTTTTAGCAAATATAAAAAATTATTAACAGTTAGGCACTTCGAAAAACCTCAATTTGTATGCAATCAAATAGTCTGTTAGTGTTTATCAAAGCTGATATTTAGTTGATTACATCGGTATTTCGAAGGAGTCTGTCCCGCTGATGATGCTCCCTTAAAGTCAGTTCTACTGTCTATCATTCGACGCAGTTTATCCTGTGGTACGCAGGGATCAGGATGACAAAAGCGGGGCTCAATATAACAAAAACGAGTTTTTAGAGATGCCCTGTAATAAATACAATAAAAATGAGGCTTAATCAAAATCAGTTAAGCAAAACAACATTCCACCGTTACGGATAGTGAGTTGGACTGACGCGGGGCATTCCATCCGGAACATGGAACCTTCGGAACAACATGCAAAAAAATATTTCAACTTATTTATTATGCTCCACCCAGATCAGTTTCGAAGTGTCGTAGCCCAGATTCTGAGCCTTGTTTACATATTCGGTGCGGATGTTTTCCGGAATTGTTTTTTCGCGCGAAAGGATCCAGAGATAGCCCTTGTTCTGTCCTGAAATCAATGCATATTTGTATTCCGCATCAAGTGCTATCACGTTATAACCTCCATAGAACGGGCCAAAGAATGAAACTTTGAGCATGGCGACATCCGGAGTCTTTACAAATTTTGCTTTGCCGGTAGCTTCGCTCCATTCATTTGTAACGTAATTGTATCCGCGATTTACAACCTTGATTGTGCCATCAGGATTTTTGCTGTAATTCGCCGTTGTGTTGTTGAGATTTCGTTCAAAGCGAAAATCAAAGCGGGCTATTTCATACCATTGACCGAGATATTTATCGGCATTAAAATTTTTCACGGCATCACCTCCTTTTGGAATCGAGCGACAGGAAACCAATGAGCTTAGCATAGCTGTTAATATTATAATGAGAAAATACCTGAATTGATCTCTCATGTCTTCAGCAAAAAAAACCAGAACTGTAAATCAGAATGTGTAGCGGATTCCAAGGGCAGTACCCCATCCAAATCCTGCATAATCACCAAGAAAATCCCACATGGGGCGGATATCGATGCTCAACAGAATCGGTGCGCCGTTTTTATTGAAATCGTATTCCAATCCCAATTGACCGCCAACAGCGATGTTGATGTAATCATCATCATAGTCGTAATGATACAACCCAATGCCGGCTCCAGGACCAACATACCAGTTGAGGCCGCCTGTCAGATTCCAGTCCCAATGGTAAATTCCTGTAATATACATGCGGTTATGATGATCATTGCCACTCCATCCAAGATCAAGTTCGAGACGATTGGCGTCACCTATGCCATGCTGGTAGGATACTTCGCCTCCAACCAAATCATCTCCACCGCTCAGACGGAGACCAATTGCGTGCGGGTTTACCTGTGCCTGTGAATACAAGCAAAAGCTTGTGATAATGGTTAATAAAACAACTAACTTTTTCATATCTGTGATTTTTAAAGGTTAAGTAATGCGGCAATACAAATCAAACCACATAGACAAACTTTTATTGCCGGATTACAAAGTTACAATTCCAGAAATAATAAAGCAATAATTTCTGCTGATGATTATCATGACACAGGCAGAAACACATATTGTCCATCAATCACATCCAGCTTTACACCTTGCTCCTTGGAGATGTTTCCGGCAAGCAACTGTTTCGAAAGCTCGTTGATGATTTTACGCTGAATGAGCCGTTTGATCGGACGTGCGCCCAACTGCGGGTCGTAGCCTTCGTTTGCAAGTTCATCAAGAGCATATTCGGTGTATTCAAGTTTTATATCCTGAGCTTCGAGCATTATGGAAAGCTGCTTCAGCTGCAGTTTTACAACTTCCCTGATTTCCTCCGGAAGTAATGGTTTGAACATAATAATTTCATCCACGCGGTTCAGAAACTCAGGTCGCAATGTGTGTCTCAGCAAATCAAAAACTTCTTCACGCGTTTTTCTGAATACCTGTGATTCGCTTCCCGGCTTCAGATCCTCGTAATTATCCCGGATGATTTCAGCACCGAGATTACTTGTCATGATGATGATGGTATTCCTGAAATTGGCAGTGCGTCCTTTATTGTCAGTGAGACGTCCTTCATCGAGCACCTGAAGCAAAATATTGAATACATCCGGATGGGCTTTTTCAATTTCATCAAGCAGCACGACACTGTATGGCTTACGGCGCACAGCTTAGGTCAGCTGGCCGCTTTCATCATAGCCCACATAACCCGGAGGCGCTCCGATGAGCCGTGACACACTGTGTCTTTCCTGATATTCGCTCATGTCGATGCGCACCATGCTGTTTTCATCGTTGAACATGTATTCGGCCAGAGCCCGCGCCAGTTCTGTCTTTCCAACACCTGTTGTGCCAAGAAAAATAAATGAGCCGATTGGTCTCTTTTCATCACTGAGTCCGCTCCGGCTCCGTCGGATGGCGTCACTTACGGCTTCAATAGCGGCGTTCTGGCCAATCACACGTTTGTGCAATTCCTCTTCGAGATGCAATAATTTTTCTTTTTCGCTTTGCAACATACGACTTAAAGGAATGCCGGTCCATCGCGCAACAATCTCTGCAATCTGCTCTGCATCGACTTCTTCGTTGATGAGTGCATGTCCTGATTTTTTATTCTTTATGGAATCTTCAAGTTCATGCAACGATGTTTCTGCTTCCTTGATTTTGCCATATCGCAGTTCTGCAACCTTGCCATAATCGCCGGAACGCTCGGCCTGCTCGGCTTCGAATTTATAATCTTCAATCGATTTTTTTGTCTGCTGAATTTTATCAACCACTTCTTTTTCTTCTTTCCACTGAGCGGTCAGTACATTACGAACCTCGCTCAGCTGGCCGATTTCCTTATTCAGCTGATTTAGTTTCTGTTCGTCTTTTTCGCGCTTGATGGCTTCGCGTTCAATCTCGAGCTGGCGTATGCGGCGCTCCAGTTCATCGAGCTCTTCGGGAACCGAATTTATTTCAAGTCGCAACTTACTTGCTGCTTCATCAATGAGGTCGATGGCTTTATCAGGCAGAAAGCGGTCTGTGATGTATCGGTGCGACAGCTCAACTGCAGCAAGAATGGCCTCATCCATAATCCGCACCTGATGATGCGTTTCATAGCGTTCCTTCAGTCCACGCAAAATGCTGACGGAATCGGCAGGCGATGGTTCATCTACCATCACAACCTGGAAACGGCGTTCGAGTGCTTTGTCTTTTTCGAAATATTTCTGATACTCGTTCAACGTGGTTGCACCAACGGCACGAAGCTCTCCACGTGCCAGAGCGGGTTTCAGAATGTTTGCCGCATCCATGGCGCTTTGATTTGCTCCTGCACCAACCAGAGTGTGAATTTCGTCAATGAACAAAATAATCTGACCATCGCTGTCAATCACTTCCTTGATCACACTTTTCAGACGTTCTTCAAACTCGCCCTGGAACTTGGCTCCGGCGATGAGAGCACCCATATCGAGTGAAAAAATCACTTTGTCCTTCAGGTTTTCCGGAATATCGCCCTTGATGATGCGATGCGCAAGTCCTTCCGCAATGGCGGTCTTCCCTACACCGGGCTCGCCAATCAGAATGGGATTGTTTTTCGTGCGGCGCGTCAGAATCTGCAACAAACGACGGATTTCCTCATCGCGTCCGATGACCGGATCCAGCTTGCCTTTCAGCGCAAGGTCATTCAGATTGCGCGCGTAGCGGCTCAAAGCGTTGTACTGGCTTTCGGCGCCGGCGCTGGTGACTTTGCTTCCTTTACGCAGATCGGCAATGGCTGTTTTGAGATCTTTTTCGGTAACACCTGCATCCTTTAAAATTCTTTCGGCAACACCGTCGCTTTCAACAAGGCCAAGCAAAATATGTTCGAGACTGACAAATTCGTCACCCAGCTCTTTTTGTTTTGCCATGGCCTGCTGAATGGTCTTCAAGCCGGAAGGAGCCAGATAAGGCTGGCCGCCTTCGACTTTGGGCCGTGACTCGATTTCCTTGTCGGAAAGCTGCTTCATGACAATGGCATTGGCCCCCAGTTTCTTCAGAAGATAAGGTGTAACCTGCTGATCCTGTTGAAGCAATGTGCTGAGAATGTGTACGTCTTCTATCGCCTGATTCTTGTTTTCAAAAGCCTTCTGAAAAGCGGAAGCAATTATTTCCTGGCTTTTTATGGTGAATGATTCGAGATTCATAAAATTTTTTAAGGGCGACATCAAAATTCTCTCCATGCGGAAAAAATGTCGATATAATGACATTTTGACTGATTTTAACAATGTATTTATGTCATATTGCCCTACCCTGCCCGCGCCGCTTGTTTGTTAATATTTGGGTACGAGTAGGCGAATTTTTCCTTTACAATATTGATATGCTGATAATTACATTTGCAACAACTTACTTTAAACTATAATTAAACTTTGCCCTTATAAATATATCAAATATTCACGTTCGCTTTCAATATAAATTGAAATTCTTATGGAAACCAGTAACAAACCGACACTCGTTCTTGGGGCAAGCCCGGATCCGTCAAGGTACTCCTATCTGGCTACCCTGAGACTTTCAGAGCACGGGCACACAGTTTATCCGTTAGGGATCAGGGGCGGAAAAATCGGTGAGCATGACATTCTCAATTCAAGGCAGGAGGATTTTCGGGTGCATACGGTCACAGTTTATATAGGTCAAAAGCACCAGAAAGAATGGGAGGATTATATTTTGTCGCTTAATCCGGAGAGGATCATTTTCAATCCGGGAGCCGAAAACAACAGCTTGTTCATCAAAGCGAGTCAAAAAGGAATCTATTGCCTCGAAGCCTGTACGTTGGTCATGCTCGCCAGTGGTATGTTCTGAATTATTTTTTCAGATTCAGGATGGCTGATTCAGGATCTTCGGCCTTGAAAACAGCATTGCCGGCAACAAGAACATCGGCGCCCGCTTCGAAAAGATCGTGAGCGTTTTTCTCATTCACACCTCCATCCACTTCAATCAGACAGTTCTGATTTCGCGATCTGCGCAGCAGGTTGAGCGCTTCAATCTTTTTCAGCGTTCCGGAAATGAATTTCTGTCCGCCATAGCCGGGATTGACCGACATCAGCAACACAAAATCCAGATCTGCAATGATTTCTTTAAGCACTTCAACACTTGTATGCGGATTGAGCGCTACGCCTGCCTTTGCACCCAGTTCTTTAATCTGATTGACAGTGCGGTTTAAATGGATGGCTCCTTCATAATGAATACTCAGATACTGAGCGCCGGCTTTTACAAACTGTTCAATATATCGTTCCGGCTGTGTAATCATCAGATGCACGTCGAGCGGCTTTTTTGCAATGGCTGCAACGGCCTCAATCACCGGAAACCCGAAGGAAATGTTCGGCACAAAAACACCATCCATCACATCCACGTGAATCCAGTCGGCCTCGCTGCGGTTCAGCATTTCGATGTCTTTGCCGAGATTCAGAAAATCGGCGGAAAGTATGGATGGAGCAATCAGTACAGACATGTCTTTTTTTACAAAGATAATAAAAAGCAAAAAGAACAGTTCTCAGGTAAACAACCATAAAAAAGTTGTAATTTGAACGATCGGGCGAACTCAGGTGTATTATATTCTGAATAAAAAACCAAGTTATGAAAAAACTCATTTTTGCTATTGCAGTTTTTGTTATAGGACTATCATCCCTGGCACAGAAACCTGAAAGAATTGTTTCATTTGTAATTGAGCCTCACGAATGTGATTGGTATCAGACACAGGCGGAACTATGGAAAAAAGAAACAATGAAAAATAAAAAGAATGCATCAGCCTGGATGTATTATTACCTTGCCACCAGATATGAGCACACGATGTGCGGTGAGCCGCAATATATGCTTGATGAAGAAGACTACAAAGTATTGGGTGATATTTTGAGTGGAATGGCCAAGAATGTCCCGCAATCATACGAATATAATTATCTGATGTATTACAACTCCGGATGGGGTAATCCGGAAAACACCAAATACCTGCTGAAAGCATATGAAATAAACCCTGACCGGAGTGAGATTTATCCCGATCTTATTGTTTACTTCGAAACAAATGGCAAATATGAAGACAGGGATAAAGTGGTTAAGCACCGACAGGAAATATCACCGGCATCGCCCGGAATGATGGCCTGGAACTACAATGCACTGGCGACACTCGAAGAAAATGCAATAGTATTAACCGGCGGAGACAACGACACCTATCAGAAATGGACCTTGCAGGTAGTAAATAATATCCGTCCGGATGTGAGAGTAATAAATACAAGTCTTATTATGATTGAGAGTTACAGAAACCGTTTGTTCAGCGAACTTGGCATAGCTCCTTTCACAATAAAAGTTGATTCATCCAACTGGCAGAATTTCAATCAGCTGATAGTTGAACACATTTGCCATAACAGTGAAACACGCCCGGTATACATCTGCAACTCAGTACCTGAAAATCACTACTCTTCGCTGAAAGACAGCCTTTATCTTGAAGGAATTGTTTACAAATACAGCCCGGAGCGTTATGACAACGTTGCTGTCATTAGAAAAAACTTTGAACAGATTATGCTGTTGGATTATGTTATTGCTCCTCTGTCGGCTGATGTTTCCCAATCTATTGTTGACAATTCAAATCTCAATTATATTCCGGCATTTATGCAATTGTATGATCATTACAGGCTTTGTGGTGAATCGGATAAAGCCGGCAATATGGCAAAACTTCTGCGTCTCCTGGTGTCAAGAGCCGGCAATGACGAATACCGGAAATATGTTGAGGATTACCTGAACGAAAAGTAGAATGTCGCAGCGAAAGACTGGAAAATCAATAATGGCCGGTTCCGGCGATAATCAGCTGATGTTGCTGGTTGCCGGAGCCGACCATGCTGCATTTACGGAACTTTACAACCGCTGGGCCGGGAGAATCAGATATTTTTTTCTGAAGCTTTACAACTATGATTCCGATGCAGCAGACGACCGGACACAGGACACATTTCTGAAAATACTTGAAAATGCTCCAATGTTTGATGCACAGCAGCGATTCTCACCCTGGCTCTATTCAATCGCGTACAATTTGTATAAAAACGATTTACGCAGACGGCAACATGATGTTGTCTTCAGGGAATCAGCAGCCTGGGGACCGATTGCTGAAATGCCACTTGCTGAGCGTAAACTGGAAATAAATTCATCGGCAGAATTTGTCAATAAATATCTTGATTTGCTCGATCCTGATGTGAAGACAATGTTTATTCTGCGCCATGCCGAAGAAATGTCAGTGCCTGAAATTGCGCGCGTAACCAGTTGTCCGGAAGGGACTGTGAAATCACGCCTGTTTTATGCAATGAAAAAAATTGCAGGACAGTTGCATACAAGTAAAATAAATGAATGGATATGAAAAGCGATAATATGTTTGAAAAATTTGAAAATCTGCTTTCAACAAAGGATTTCAGCGACCTTAATGAAGATGAAAGAAGTATTGCATGTGAGTTTGCCGGCAGTTCTTCGGAATATGACGCCATGCGCCGGGTGATGCTTGAAAGCAACTTTCTGGCAAAAGAAATTGCCAGACAGGAAGCTCCGTCAGGTGGTGCAGATCAGGTCTGGTCGCGCTTTGAAGCGAATATAGCATCCAAAAAACGAATTTATTTTTTCAATCGTAAAATCTCTGTATACTGGGTAGCAGGACTGGCAGCCGCATTAACCGTTTCCTGGCTGATCAGGTTTCCGTTTACACACAAAGATGCCGATCCGGTCTATTTCCAAATGAACAGACCTGTGCTGGTTCAGACATCAATCAGTGACACCATTGTGAAGGAAGTTCCTGTCTATATTCAGAGCGAACCTGTGGTTATTGTTGAAAAGCCGGGATACGCACCACCTTCCGGTGGCATGGTTTATATGCAACCAGTAAAATCAGTGAATGAGCAAAAGGAACAAAGGCAAGGAACCAACGCAAACGAAATGGGCGATCTGGCAAAACTGACAGTTGCTGTTCAATAGGCTTTCCTGAAAAAATTATTTTTGCGCCACATTCCTGATTACACACGCGTTAATCCGGATAGGACACCTTACAGAGGCTGCCTCAAAATGGCGGTTTGTTAAGACATTCCACCGTTCCGGCCAGTATTAACCCTCGAAGAGTTCAGAACTCTTCGAGGGTTTTCTATAAAAGGCCGGAACATGGAACCGTCGTAACAACAGCAAAAAAAACAGGTCCATGTCCTTTCACTCCTACGTCGCTTTCGGGAGTTTATTCCGCCGAGGCGGAAGTGGAATGTTGTTTTTGCTTATACGATTGATTTTTGAGACATCCTCCAATGCTCAATTCGAATTTTCTCATGCAAACAAACAGTAATATTTAATCGCTCAAAACACATTCATTTGTGTCATACTCATGCATAAAAGCTGAATGCACCATTGCCTGTTGAAAACCAAAAAGCAATTATATGATGATGAATTTTAATATAGGTACTTTTGCAGCCAAAATAGTGAAAATTTGTCATGCATATTTTTCTGATCTTCTGTTTTATTTTGCTGGCAAGCATTGGTGTGTTTCTTTTGCCGCTGCGCATGAAACACTTCTGGTCGCTCGCTGTGGCAGTAGCCGCAGCCATTCTTGCCTGCATTCCGGCTGTTGATGTGCTCGTTTCCGGAAAAGACTTTTTGATATCCGGAGTCGACATGGCTCACGCCAAAGGCCCGTTGCTGATTATTGATGAATTGTCGGCATTCTTTATCCTGATCATCAGCTTTACATGGCTGACAGGACTCATTTATGCACGTGGCTACCTCAGATCGTACTTTGAAACCAAATCTCAAATGCAGATTTCGCTTCATCTGTTTGCCTATCTGTGGCTGGGTTTTGCCATGATCATGGTCGCTGTCGCGCAGGATTTTCTGTCATTTCTGATTGTATGGGAATTGATGACTTTGTCTTCATTCATTCTTGTCATCTTTGATGCGGAAGATCGCACAGTGCTGAAATCCGGCATCAATTATTTAATTCAGATGCATGTCGGGCTGCTGTTTCTGATTGCCGCCATGCTGATTGTAAACACGGTCTCTTCGGTGGATGAATTCAGGGAATTGGGTGCATATTTCTCCGGTCATTCGAATTTTGTTCTGTTTCTTCTGTTCTTTGCAGGATTCGGAATCAAAGCCGGATTTGTTCCATTTCATACATGGCTGCCAAAAGCGCATCCGGCCGCACCATCGCATGTGTCGGGCGTGATGTCGGGTGTGATGATAAAAATGGGAATCTACGGAATCCTGCGCGTACTGCTGTCTGTAGAAAGCGATCTGATGAATATCGGATTGCTTATTCTCGGCGTATCGTTGCTGAGTGGCATCCTGGGTATTCTGCAGGCCATTGTTCAGAACGACATAAAAAAACTGCTTGCATACAGCAGCATCGAAAACATTGGTATCATTGGCATCGGAATCGGGCTGGGAGTTATCGGACTTGCAACTGACAACACAATGCTCACGCTGCTCGGATTCAGTGGCGCACTGCTGCACATCCTCAATCACTCATTATTCAAATCCAT
>CAZJOL010000044.1:0-15195 GCA_964547605.1 uncultured Bacteroidaceae bacterium
TGGAATATCTTTGTTTAACTGAAAGCAAACCTTACACACTTTTTGGGATACTACCGAGTTTTCAACCATTTGTACATTATTTATCCACAATTTACGCATCGTTTGAAGGTAGAATAGTATTTTTGTCAATGTGCGGCGGAATCGTTTCGCAAGCATTGAAATTTTCTCAATTAAATATCGGCATATGAATATGCAACAGATGGAAAAACCGGACTTTCTTTTTGAAGTAAGCTGGGAAGTATGCAACAAAGTTGGTGGCATCAACACAGTGATAGCCACAAAAGCGCTGCGCATCAGCGAGCGTATTGAAACCGGCTACATCATGATAGGCCCTGACATTCATTCGGGTCAGCTTCCTGCCGAGGTTTTCACCGAAGACAACAGCATACACCCGCAATGGGTAAGCAAAGCGCGCATGGAAGGATTCCATTTTCGTATTGGCCGCTGGCATGTGCCCGGAAATCCCATTGCAATTCTGCTCGACTTTTCCGGATTGTATTCAAAAAAAGATATTGTCTTTAAAGAACTGTGGGAAAAATATAAACTTGATTCGTTATATGGTGGTTGGGATTATGTTGAGCCAACATTGTTCGGATACGAAGCCGGACGTTTGATAGAGCATTTCTACAATTACAATGTAACATCCGAAGACCGCATTGCGGCTCATTTCCACGAATGGATGACCGGCGCCGGAATTCTATATCTCAAAGACCGTGTTCCGCAGGCAGGCCGCGTTTTTACAACCCATGCCACTGTGATGGGACGTTCTGTTGCAGGAATGAATCTTCCGCTGTACAGCAAAATGGAAGAGTTCAACCCCGAAGGAATGGCGCGCGAACTCAATGTGTTGTCGAAATTCAGTCTTGAAAAACTAAGCGCTCAACACGCCGATGTGTTTACCACCGTTTCGGATATCACCGGAAAAGAGTGTACGCATTTTCTGTCGAAAAAACCAGACCTGATTACGCCCAATGGTTTTGAAGATACCATTGTACCTCATGAAGAAGAATTCAACAACCGTCGTGCTGCTTCAAGAAAATTGCTGAAAAGTCTTGTCAGGAGTGTGATCGGAAAAGATGTGGCCGATAACACTTTATATGTCATCAATTCGGGCCGTTATGAATTTCGCAATAAGGGAATTGATTTGTTTATCGAGGCGCTGGCCGATCTGAAACGTCAGCACAAAACCGACCGCGATGTGGTGGCCATTATTGCAGTGCCGGCCAACAACGCAGGTGTTCGTCAGGATGTGAAACAATGCATGAGTGAAGAAGAAATCACGCCGACACCGGGCAATCTCACGCATTACCTTTTCAACGAAGACAACGACGCCATCATGCAGGCAATACGCAACAACGGCTTGCAGAGCGATGAAGAGAGTAAGGTGAATGTGATTTTCATTCCCAGCTATCTTGACGGCAATGATGGATTGCTGAATTTCAACTATTACGATTTCCTCATTGGATGCGACCTTTCAGTATTTCCATCGTATTACGAACCCTGGGGTTATACGCCGCTCGAAGCCGTTGCTTTTCATATACCGACAGTGACCACCACTTTGGCCGGATTTGGTGTCTGGATGCAGAATGCAGGCAAAGTAAACGGTGGAGTCAAAGTTATTGAGCGCGATGACTTTAATGCCGATTTTGTGGTTAGTCAGATTTCGCGTTATATTCAGGAATGGGCTTCATGTTCTCGCGAGGAATTTCAGCTTCATCGCGAGAGTGCTTTGCATGCATCGCAGGAAGCTTTATGGGAAAATCTGTCGAAGCATTATTTCGATGCTTATCACCGGGCTATTCAGCATTCGGTTAATCGACGCGAACATTTCAGCAAAAAAACCTTGCCTCAGGAACATGTGTTGGAAAAAACAGGTGTAGCTGAACCAAACTGGCGCAAAATATATGTGAAACCGGAATTGCCTGAGCGGTTGAGTAAGCTTATGCGTTTGAGCAAAAATATTTGGTGGACATGGAGTCATTCTGCTATCCGGCTTTTCGAATCCATCAATCCGCAGTTGTGGGAACGCAGTGGCTATAATCCACTGGCCATGCTTGAACTCATGTCGTTGAAAGAAATCAATGAACTGGCCTCCAATCCCGAATTTTTGCTGCGGCTTGACATGGTGTTCCGTGAATTTGAGGAATATATAGATCTGCCACTCGACGAGGAACGTCCTTCTGTGGCGTATTTTTGTATGGAATATGGTTTTCATGCATCGCTGAAATTATACTCCGGTGGCTTGGGAGTACTTGCGGGTGATTATCTGAAGCAAGCATCAGACAGCGGAATACGAATGTCGGCGGTGGGTCTTCTTTTCCGTCAGGGTTATTTCAATCAGACATTTTCGGCGGGAGGGGAACAGATATCGGAGTATATTCCGCAAAAATTCAGCAATCTGCCGATGCTTCCGGTTCGTGATGTAAAAGGTGATTGGGTAAAAATTTCGGTTAGCTTTCCGGGTCGATTGGTGGTCGCAAAAGTTTGGGAAGTCCATGTGGGGCGGGTTCGGCTGTTTTTGCTTGATACCGATATTGATGACAACAATGAACAGGATCGTCAGATAACCCATAAACTCTATGGTGGAGATTGGGAAAACCGTTTGAAGCAGGAAATTCTGCTGGGTATTGGTGGTGTAAAAATGCTGGAATATCTGGGACTGACTTTTGATATTTATCATTGCAATGAAGGACATGCGGCTTTTTCAATATTGGAGCGACTGAAGGATTATGTACAGAACAATGTTATGTCGTTTCAGCAGGCACTTGAAATTGTCCGCGCTCAGACATTGTTTACAACTCATACTCCCGTTCCGGCTGGTCATGATGCTTTCAGCGAAGATATGATGCGAATGTATTTTGCCCACTTTCCCGAAAAGCTGAATTTGTCATGGAAAGAATTTATTGCACTTGGAAAACAAAATCCTGATAATGCTGATGAAAAATACAGCATGAGTATTCTTGCCATGAGCGGGTCGCAGGAAGTGAATGGTGTAAGTCGTATTCATGGCCGTGTTACTCGTGAAATGTTTACTAATCTGTATCGGGGCTTTTTCTCCGAAGAGTTGTATATCAATTATGTAACAAATGGAGTCCATCTTCCAACATGGTGCAGTCAGGAAATGCAGAATCTTGCAAAGAAATATGGATTCGATCCGCTTAAATCGGATCAGGCCGATCCGGCCAGCTGGGAATTCGTTCACCAGATTCCGGATGATGAATTGTGGAATATGCGTAAATCGCTCAAAGGCAAATTGCTCGATATGCTGCGCAATAAACTGGCCCGCGATATGACGCATCGGCAGGAATCGCCGCGACATATTATCAATGTGCTCGAGCATTTCGATGATAATGCTTTGTATATTGGCTTTGCGCGCCGTTTTGCGACATATAAACGGGCACATCTGCTGTTCAAGAATCTTGACAAGCTGCGTGAACTTGTGAATAACACAACACGGCCCATTCGTTTTGTATATGCCGGAAAAGCGCATCCGGCCGATAAAGCGGGACAGGATTACATTAAATACATCATTGAAATTTCGCGCATGCCGGAGTTTGCAGGGAAAGTCATTTTCGTGGAAAACTACGACATGGAAATTGCACGACTGCTGGTTGCGGGTGTCGATGTATGGCTCAACACGCCTACACGCCCGCTTGAGGCAAGTGGTACGAGCGGTATTAAAGCTTGTCTGAACGGCGTTCTCAATCTGAGTGTGCTCGATGGCTGGTGGGCCGAAGGTTATGTGCCTAAGGGTGGCTGGGCATTGAAGGAAGCACGCACATATATTGATCAGTCGCTGCAGGATGAACTGGATTCGGAGACGTTGTACAATCTGATTGAAGAAGAAATTCTGCCATTGTATTATCATCGCGATCAAAGCGAAATTCCTACGGAATGGCTTGCCTTTATAAGAAAGAATTTTACTGCCATAGCGCCTCATTTCACCATGAAGCGGATGCTGGATGAATATTATTCAAAATTCTACAACCCGCAGTTGAAGCGGAGTCGTGAATTGAGGAAAGACAATTACGCGGCAGCACGCGCAATGTCGTCGTGGAAACGGCGTGTGATGCGCAACTGGGATCAGATCGTTGCTACTGATATCACCGTGCATGACAGCACTGTAAGCCCATTGCTGCTGGGACAGGATTTTGTGGCAACCGTCACTTTGAATACCGGTGAACTGCGGGCCGAAGATCTGGCGCTGGATGTCATTTTCGGACAAAAGGAAAAGGACCATGTCCGAAAAATCATTTTCAAAACCGAAATGAAAGTGAAGAGTTTCAGCAATGGCCAGGCAACATACGAAGTGGTGATACCGAATCCGCGCTCAGGCGTGTTTGATTATGCCATTCGTCTGCGCCCTTCAAATCCGGTGCTGCCACATCTGCAGGATTTCAACCTCGTGAAATGGCTGTAAAAAAAATATTACCCCTCGAAGGGTTTCAAACCCTTCGAGGGGTTTTTATTTCTATTTTTGCCCCATGGATGCAGCGATACTCACAATTGGCGATGAATTACTGATTGGTCAGGTGATTGATACCAACTCGGCATGGCTTGCCATGCGGCTCAACGAGCTTGGATTTACCGTAAAAGCACGTTTCAGCGTTGGTGACAACATGACCGAAATCCGCGACGCCATTTATTATGCAACGGAGCTTGCTCCGGTTGTCATTACCACCGGCGGTCTGGGACCCACATCAGATGACAGAACCCGTGAGGTTTTATGTGATATGTTTGAATGCGAAATGCAGGAAAACGAAGAAGTGCTGAACGGAATCAAAAACATGTTTTCGAAGCGTGGCTGGCCATTGACCGATGTCAATCGCCGGCAGGCACTGGTTCCCGATCGCGCAAAAGTTTTGTTCAACAAGCTGGGAACCGCTCCCGGTCTGTATTTCGAAGATGGATCGACACACATATTTGTTATGCCTGGCGTTCCTTTTGAAATGAAAGAAATGTTCGCTTCAGCGATTGTACCTCATTTGAAAAAAGTGTGCGGCAATCAGGCCTATGTTCACGAAACGCGCGTATTCAGCGGCATTGGCGAATCGTGGCTGAGCGACCACATCAAACCATGGGAAGAAAAACTGCCGGTAAATGTGAGTCTCGCATATCTCCCGGCTCCGGGTATCATACGACTGCGGCTGAGTCATCTGGCTCAAAATGAGCAGGAGGGCAGGGAATTGCTTCGGAAATTGTTTGCTGAAGCAATGCCGCTTGTGGATGATTATTTTGTCAGCGATGTTGATGAACCCATAGCTGCCACTTTGTTGCGCGAAATGATCGCTTCAAAGAAAACATTTTGCACTGCCGAAAGCTGCACGGGTGGCTTTATTGCGCATCAGATCACTTCGATACCAGGAAGCTCGGCTGCGTTCAAAGGCAGTGTGGTGGCCTATTCCAACGAAATCAAGGGAAAGCTTTTAAACGTCAGTGCGGCTACATTGCAGCAATATGGCGCAGTGAGTTCACAAACGGTTTGTGAGATGGCTGCCAATGCACGACAAATAATGGACACCGATTATGCCATGGCGGTAAGCGGCATTGCAGGCCCTGATGGCGGAACCGCTGATAAACCGGTCGGTCTGGTATGGATTGCCGTTGCTTCGGAAAACGGTGTCGAATCGCAGGAACTGAAGCTTGGTGGCCCGCGCGACGTGATTATCGCACGCAGTGCGGTTTCGGCCATGTTCATGTGCCTGAAAGAAAAACGAAAGGAAAAGAAATGAGATTAAAATCACTGAAATTAAATCAGTTTAAAAACTACGAAGAAGTATCGCTCACCTTCAATGGAAACGTGCATTGCTTCTATGGAAACAATGGTGCCGGCAAAACCAATATTCTCGATGCCATTCATTATCTGAGTTTCACTAAAAGCTATTTCGGAGGCAGCGATCAGAACTGCATCCGCTTTGGCTACGAGTTTTTCGCCATCAACGGCGAATTCGAAATGGCTTCGGGTGTGAATGAAAAAGTGTCGGTCTCAGTCAAGTCGGGTGGTGAGAAAAAAGTAAAGCGCAACGATAAGGAATACCAGCGTTTTTCGGAACATATAGGCGCTTTTCCGGTTGTGATGATTACTCCGGGCGATATAGATCTGATAAACAATGCAGCTGAAACACGGCGCCGCTTCTTCGATGCCGTGATCTCGCAATTCGACAAGACGTATCTTGATGATGTGATTCGCTACAACAAAGTGCTGATGCAGCGCAACAAGGCTCTGAAAGAAATGGGTGTACGTGGTCGCGGCGATTACAACGATCTCGAAGTCTGGAATGCGCAATTAGTGAATTATGCACAACGAATTCATGAATCGCGGGGCAAGTATCAGAGCGACATGCGCGTGTTCTTCGATCAGATGCACGCACGACTGACCGGCAATGGCGACACCGCTGAAATCATTTATGAATCGATGCTTAACGAACGTGACATGAGTGATATCCTGCGCGACAGCTTTCGGAACGATTTCGGTGCAGGCTTTACCACACAGGGTATTCACCGCGACGATTATATTTTCATGGTGAATGAAAATCCTGTGCGCCGCTTTGGAAGCCAGGGACAGCAAAAGAGTTTTCTGCTCTCGCTCAAGATGGCGCAGTATCTCATCACTGTTGACAAATCGGGCATGACGCCGATTCTTTTGTTCGATGATATTTTCGATAAGCTTGATCCCGACCGTGTGCGCCTGCTCATCAACATGGTGTGTCATGAACCGTTTGGACAGGTATTTATCACAGACACGCACAAGATGCGGATGGAAGATATCATTGGCCACGAAGCACAGATTCAGCTGTTTGAAGTGAAAGACGGCGGCGTGGTATAGCGCGCGGCGCTATGAGTTGAAAGTTCGTAAAGTTTTTAAAGTAGAAAGGTGACGTATAAGCATGCGGCATGCGGTATATGGCTTAGCGCACAGGGCATAGAGCATGGAGACGCGCCAGTGTTGTTTTTTAGTTGAAGATATTACTGAAATACCTTCAGGGTCTTTTATTCAAATACAATTTCCAGTCGTCCCAGTAAACGGATAGTTTTTTTTCGTTGTCTTTCATGTAATAAATCAGATCATCGCTTGTATAGAGCTTTTGCGGATTAAAATCGGTAAAACCGTCGGGACATTTTTCCGAAGGATGATGTGTGAAACCGGTAATATCAAAAAGGATTTGTCGTTCACCTGTATCAGAAATCAACGCCAGAAAAAAGCGACCATTGCTGTCATCGCCTTCCTTTACGTACATTTCTATGTTCATCCATTGTCCAAATGTCACCGGAACATTTTCATTTGTTTGTTCCCACACAACATCCCAGCGTGTTGTTTTCCACTGTGTTGCCGATACATGAAAATACACGTTGTTGCCAGCACCCTCATTAGGTTTTATCAGTCCTACCGAAATCCGGAAACGCTTTGACTCGTGATGAAGATCGCTGTTGTTCCAGCATTCGAACAAAGTGAGCCAGTCGAATTTTTCATTCCATTGCTTCAACACAGTCATATCGCTGTGCAATTTCAATCTGATTGTCTGATATAATTCGCGAAAACATTTGTTTCCCGTCAGCAACGTATTCACACGTCCCTTTTTGTGTCCGCCTTCGCGGATATGAGGCTCGTTGATGGTGAAACATAAAACCGGATTGCTGATGTCGTCCGGATCCGCTTCAATGGTGGCTTTTCGCTGAGAGTCATCCCCATCTTCGTAATTAATAAATATTTCGCCGATGTTTTCGTGATTGGCAAAGGCAGACCAGTCGCTCAAAGCCAATGTGTCTATTCCCTTAAACTCGTCGGTGTATGTTGTTCGTTCCGAAATCTGAGTACCATTAAAACCGGTCTGAAACACCAGCTGTTCTGCGTCATTGCATTCACAATCACAATTGATACTGGTTTTTCGGCAGCTGACCAACAAAATAAAAACCACCGGGATGACAATTTTAAGAATTGATTTCAGCATAGATGTTTCAAAAGTACTACTTTGTGTCAAATCAAGCCACTGTTCATCATCCGGTTTCATGTTTTTTCGATGTTAAAAACTAATTTTTCAACTATAAACACTAATCTACAGAATCAGTACATTTGTATATTAATAACTATTTTACCAGATAACCAACTCTATGAAAAAACTGTTTTTTTCCCTACTGGCTGCCATAGCTTTATTCACTGCTCAAGCGCAGGAAGATATTCCATTGGATGCTGCCATTGATTTTGCTCAGTTCGACAAGGCTGTGAAGGGCGTTGAGGTAGATGGCTATGTTTGCACCACAACCGCTGAAGATCCAACAGTATATTCTGCATTATTCACTTTGAATGAGTTAAACGGAGCTCTTACCGCTTTTCATGTCAGCTTTTACAATCTGATAACTTCTGGTAACGATGAATTTATTCCGGTGAAAGAATACGAAGTGGATGGGAAAAAAGCATATCTGGGAACCAACAATTTTCAGTCAAGCGGTGAGACTCCTATGAATGTACTGGTGGTGCTGTTTTCCGATTTACGCATGACCATTGTCATTAATGCCGAAACATCCATTCCGGTTGAAACGCTGGAAATGATTATGAAGAAGCTGGTTTTTTAATTTATTTTGGTTTATTCAGATTTTCCTTCAATCTGAACTTTACAATTTTTTCAATCAGCTTTATCGGAAGCGGCTTGTCAAGCGGAAATTGAACAGCACCCTTGCTGGTTTTGAATTCTTTGAGTTCATTTTCAAAAGCTGCAATGCCCGAATTGGTCGGATAAAAACCGATGTGTTTTGTGTGCGCTGCAAAATACACCAGCATTCCATTCAGTTTGTATGCAGGCATCTGATAGCTGATGACTTCTTCGGCATCGGGTGCGGCTTTGAGGATGATGGAGCGCAATTGCTCCAGCATTTTTCTTATGTCGCCTGAATACAAACCGATATATTCATCAACTGATTTCATAGTGCTTCGCATAGAAATAATCAATCACCAGCATAAAACAATCCTTCGATCACAGTTGGCATTATGCCTGTCATTCCCGCATCAATCCAGCCTATGATGCCATAAGGGCCCATAATCAGATACAATTCGGTATCGTCCTTTTTGAGCAGTATCTGCACTTCGGTTCCGGCCGGAATTGTACCAGTCTCATTTTTAAGATCTTCCGAATCAAACAACCTGAGATCAATCAGCGCCTTTGATTTCAGTCCGGAATAATAATACGGCTGTTTCACTTCTGTAAGCCCGCTGTCGGTAATCCGGTACTTTTTCCGGGCTTCAATCGTATTGTTTGAATGACCGCGCGAATACACGTATCCGTCACCGGGAATAAAAATTTTTTCACCTGGAATACTGAATAACATTTCTGCCGGCTTTGATGTTGAATAGAAGATGTAATGCGGATCGCCGGATGGAAGGTCACTGTAAACCACAATGTATTCTTTAGCTGAATGGATATCTGTTTTTGTCCTGATCATTTTGATATCCTCAGCACTGTACTCATCGTAAGGGTACAATGGATCAGTGTTTTTCAGCTCTCCGACAGGAATTTTGTACACCTCAGTGATGGACGGATTGTAGCTGATTGAGATATTATCGCTGTCGTAAACATTTATTGTCTGCAATCCGGATTGTGTGTTTTCCTGCGCGGATGCAAAACAAAATGCAAACAAGACCGGAATAAAAAAAAGTCTGAACATGAGTAATTCTGTTAAATGGATTATTATTGTTTGTTACAGATACGATCTTTCAGCATCTTCCTGCATTTTAAACCCGAAACCGATTTGTCCATGACCAGAAACGAAGTTGATCGCTGACTCCGCATGTAAAGAAATCCGAAAACTTCGACCCCGTGCAGATCGGCCAGGGCAGCCTTTTGCGAGTCTTCCCATTCGGTCACCTCTGACAACTCGCTCCATTTAGCGCAGGCAATGCCGTCGCTGCTTTTATCCTGAATGGTTGACCAGAGCAGGAAATCATCATGAAAACAAATCACCACATAAATGGTCTTTTTGCCGAACAGCAGTTTTGGTGCATCGGTTTCAGTCAAAAAGCATTCGTGAATACCAGCTTCGATATTTCCCAGTTCGAACGATTGCGCAAAATTCCGCAGCAGTTCCTTAAACCTTGTTGGAGCAGATTTAAAGGGGATTTCGATGGTGTGCGGGTCGTTGGTGATCTTTTTCATTGATTTTTCTATTTGAAAATATATCCCAGTGTGATGGTGCTTGAGAATCCAATGGCAGAGCGGTCACCGGCACGAACATGATTGAACATGTTTGCGGTAAAATCATACAGATCATAATATGGATCGCTGGTTTGCTGATTCAGTGCATTTTGCAGATCCTTATTGGAATATGCCGTCCATGCAAATGAATAACCTACTCCGACACTGAAGCCCAAAGTGAGCGTGTTGCCCAGAATGTACTGATTCCCGTAATTGAGCATAAGGGCCAGTCCGTTCACACTCTTATCAGTCCGATATGTGGTTGAATTATAGGTGATATCATCATAAATGGTAAAATCCATGTTTCTGACACTGTAAGCGGTGTAGGTTAATTCAGGTTTAAAGTATTTGCCTTTCAGCGGATGAGAAAATTTCATGCCTTTCATGTAGTAACTGTTGCCGAGATTGAATTTTACGCCACTCGACAGAAACATGCCCTGCGTGAGGTGTTCATATCCATCAAACATACCAAAACTGAAAAAGGAGGAATTAATGATACCCGCAGTGGCTTCGATGTTTGTCCCCATTTTTATGGATTTTTCGTATGTGAACGCCATGTAATCGCGGAAGGGCGAAAAGAAATGAAACTTAATGGCCTGCCGTTTGTCGAGAATTTCATATTCGGCATTCATGTCCATTTCGTCGCGGGTAATTACCTCGACCGTTCCGTCGGCATAGCGGATCTGGCGCACCTTATCCTTCGATATCACAAAAACAATAGCATCGGCTTCCATGCTTTTTTTGTACTCAATTTCGGTATCGGTTATTTTGGTGATTTTGCAAATAATCTGTTCGTTGCTTTTGGTAACGATGGTATCGCGCAGTGACTGAGCAAATCCCGTGTTGCTGAAAAATATTCCTGCAACAAATAATAGAAGAACGGCAGCTTTTTTCATGGCAAAATGGTTTGTTTGTTTTGATTTCGTCAGAGACACAAAGTTAAACACATTCCAATGCAAATACAAATTATTTTTATGATTGCTTCGGTGAAATAGATGAATATTTCGTTTAATTAATTAAAAATTTAGAACCAATTTCAAAATTCTTGTTTTGCAATGCTACGATATTCCATCGTTCGCCGAAAGGCGAATATGGAATCGTCGTAACAACTTCAAAAACAACGATTCCATATCCTTTCGCTCCTTCGTCGCTTTCGGACGATGGAATATTGTTTTTGAAGAAGAAATAGAAATAATATTAGAGTCAGCCTGGAATCAACTCTTCAACTTGATATCAATCAACTCCCTGATATCTTTTAATACTGCATCAGATTTCACATCAATCCTGATTCCGCGGCCTTCGGCGTAGGCTTTTGCTGCGGCAAGTTCCTGTTTGATATCGTCTGAAACAGCGCTATTCATCACGGCTTCGAATGCCTTTTGACCGAATACCATGGCCACCTTGAAAAATCCATCGCGGGGCAGGAGATAGACCAGTACTCGTTTTTTATCATTCACGCGAAAGCTCCAGCCATGTTTTTCGCCCGGAAATTTCCATTCATCGGTGGCTTTCGGCCACTGTTCATGCGCATAGGCCGCAATGAGTTGCCATAGTTTGTATGTCGCTCCCAGAGCCGTTTTCAGATCATCATCGGTTGGAACAATCAGCTTGTCGGTGAATATGCTTTTCATAATACAAGTATATAAAAAAAACCAATAAGAATTTATCGTTGGGCGTAGTTTTAAAACAAATTATTTGTTGGGTTTAGTCTGGAGACTAAACCCAGCAGTAAAATTAATAAAGACTACGCCCAAAATAAATTTCTATTGAACTGGTCAGTACTTAATATCAGTAATCTCAATTTTCACACCCACTTGTTTCACAAAGCGGAACATCCGGTTGTTCACATCAATATAGAAATCGGCATTGTGAGAAAATTAGCAGCCTTTGGTGAGGTTGCTGCCGGTTTTGTCGGCGTACCAGAAGGTGTAGTTTTCAGTGGTGAAATTGAAAGTGATGATGTACATTTTGTCCGACGGCAGACGGTTTTCCGATTTCAGGATTCCGAGTATTTCGGGTTTGGGCCGGCTGTTTGGAATAAAGAATCCGATGTCGTTTCCTTTGTCATCATTGGCCGATTCAAAAAAGAAAGCGCAGACATTTTCGTTCATGTCGTCGTCGAACATGTAAGTCGTGGTCTGTTTGACAATATCATATACCGCCAGATTGGAAATGATGCGGTGCGTTTCTTCCTTGCCCCGTGGGTCGGGCACCGTTACTTCGCGTTGCACAGAGCAATAGAACAAATTGTATTTCATTTCGAGATGACGAACCCTGATGAGTCCGTAGGGATCTCCGCCACCGAATCCGGCCATGGCCATAACGGAGATCAATGCAAAAATGATGGTCAGTTTTGTTTTCATATCATTGAGTATTAAATTGAATTTCATATTATACACCATATGGCGTAAACCACAATGGCTGCTACTACAACGACAAAAACAAATTTTTCGTCTGTATTCCGAGTTGAAAAATTTTATGAAACAGATGCAGGTTGGGCGTAGTCTCAATAAAATTATTGGTTGGGTTTAGTCTGTGAGTCAAAGGTTGGGCGTAGTCTCAAAAAAAAATTCTGGTTGGGTTTAGTCTGGAGACTAAACCCAGCAGTATAATAAAATAAAGACTACGCCCAACCATAGAATCAGACTAAACTCAGCAGTAAAATTGAAAAAGACTACGCCCAACCGAAGAATCAGACTAAATCATTGAAAAATTTTTCTCAGTTAAATTTGAATGACATCAAGCAAATTATCAAGGTCGGCATAATTTCTTGCACTGCTGTACAAATAGTCTTCGGGTTTTGCAACAAATCCGGCTTTCACCGGGTTTTCATGAATATAATTCAATTTCTGGTCAATAAAATCCGGGCTGTATAATTCAATCGCATGATTTTTTTGATTCCAGAACTGAAGTTTTTTATTTCTAATATTATCTTCGCCAGCTTTTTTAAAATGGTTCAACATCCATTTTCTGCTTTCCCATGGCTGTTTAATGAGATCCAGTATTTGATTTGCAGTGTGTTTTTTAAAGTCCCGAACAATATCTGATAACCGGAAATTTTCTTTTGCTCTGCAAATTATGTGAATGTGATTTGTCATGATAACATAGGCGAATAATTCCAGGCCTTTATTATCAGTACAATATTTCAGATTTGATATTACTACATCCTTATATTGAGTTCTCGTAAACACATCAACCCAATCTATGACCCGAAACGTCAAAAAATATACGCCTTGCTGGTCATGTATTTTGTATGCATCGCTCATGGGATGTAAAAATATAAAAAATTTCTTCTTGTGCGAGCCCTAATAAGTGTGGATAAAATTATCCTGAGAATAAAATGGTTGGGCGTAGTCAATTTTTTTTGTTGGGTTTAGTCTGATAGACAAAGGTTGGGCGTAGTCTAAAAAGAAAAATACGTTGGGTTTAGTCTGGAGACTAAACCCATCAGAAAATTAAAAAAGACTACGCCCAACCAAAAAGACTACGCCCAACCGAAGAATCAGACTAAAACGAATAGGTTTCTATTGTTTTTTCTTTCCAAAATTTCTTTTGCCCGAACCCTTGTGAAACTTGCCACCGGATTTCTTTTTTTTCACGGGATTATATACCGGACATTCGCCCAGAGATGCAGGCACAGTGAGCTTTTCAACGCTGTGGCCAAGAAATTCTTCAATCGCGGCAAATTTCCGTTGTTCCTTTTCGCCGATGAGCGTAATGGCTTCACCTTCCGATTCGGCGCGCGCTGTTCGGCCTACACGATGTATGTAGTCTTCGGAATCATGAGGCACATCGTAATTGATCACCAGGTCAATGTCTTCGATATCGATGCCGCGCGACAGAATATCGGTGGCCACCAGAATGTTGAGCTGGCGTGCCTTGAAGCGGTTCATCACATTTTCGCGTGCCTGCTGATCAATGTCGGAATGCATTTCATCGACCGACAGTTTCATTTTTTTCAGTTCGCGTGTGAGCGATTTCGTTTTTTCCTTGGTGCCGCAGAAAATCAGAATGCTGCGTAAATGTCGTTCCTTCAGAAAAGCCGCTATCAGCGCCGATTTCTGCTGATCGTACACCACAAAAGCGCCTTGCTTTACTTTATCGGCAGCACGCGATACAGCGATATTTATTTCAACCGGATTGTTCAATGTGCGCACAGCCAGCTGCCGGATGGCATCGGGCATGGTTGCCGAGAAAAGCAGCTTCTGACACCGCTTCGGCATGTATTGCATCATTTTCTGAATGTCGTCGAGAAAGCCCATATCGAGCAGACGGTCGGCCTCGTCAAGAACGAGATATTTCAGCTGCGACAAATCGACATAGCCCATCTTGAGATGAGCCAGCATGCGGCCCGGCGTGCAGATAATCATATCGACACCTTCTTCAAATGCTTTGCGTTCGGTGGCAAACGCTTCGCCGGTGGTACCGCCGTACACCGGTATGGAACTCACGCTGGTGAAATACGAAAACCCCTGCATCTGCTGATCGACCTGAATGGCCAGCTCGCGTGTGGGCTCAATCACCATGCATTTTATGCGGTGGTTTTGTTCCGAAGTAATGATGTTGTTTGTGAGCGGAAGCAGAAATGCTGCGGTTTTTCCGGTGCCGGTCTGTGCGCAGGCAATCAGGTCGCGGCCGCTCAGAATGGCCGGTATGGCCTGTTCCTGTATAGGTGTTGCCGCTTCATATCCGTTGGCATCGATGCCTTCCATCAGCTGCGGCGTAAATCCGAATTCAGTGAAATTCAATGTATATGTTTTTTGCAAAGGTAGTGATTATTTGAGTGATTTTTGTTTTAGCGCCGCTGTCTCCTTCCCTGCCCGCTGCGCAGCAGGCGGGGATACTTTTCTTTGCTTCGCTATGAAAAACTGCTAGTGACAAAAGTGCTTAAACCACTAAAAATCAAATGAATAAGCAAAACCGATATTCCATTCACGCCACAGCGTGATAAACTCCCGGAGAGAATCGCAGAATATGGAATCGTCGGTTTTGCCGCAAACATAACGATTCC
>CAZJOL010000045.1:0-6208 GCA_964547605.1 uncultured Bacteroidaceae bacterium
ATGTTGTTGAAATGTTCAACGACATTGCACCAACCTACGATAAAATCAACCGGCGGCTTTCATTCAGTGTAGATTTGATCTGGCGCCGGAAGCTGCGGAAAGCCGTCCGTAAATTCAAGCCGCGTCATATTCTCGATATGTCGGCCGGTACCGGCGATCTGACACTGGAACTGTCGAAGCTGCATCCTGAAAAATTGGTAGCAGCGGATCCTTCAGAAAAAATGCTGGAGATTGCGGGAGAAAAACTCAGCAAAGCTGCTGTCATGGTTGAATTGGTGAAATGCAGCGCTGAAGAAACGCCGTTTGCAACGAACGAATTTGATCTCATCACCTGCTCCTTCGGTGTGCGGAATTTCGCATCACTTGAAAACGGGCTGAAGGAGATACGCCGTATTCTCGCACCAGGCGGACATTTCGTGATACTTGAATTCGGCATGCCAACCGGATTTTTCTGGCGCAACATATACAGATTTTATTTCAACAATATTCTTCCCCTGCGTGGCCGCCGTTTGTCGCGCCACAACAATGCCTACACCTATCTGAACCAGACCGTGCAGCAATTCCCCTATGGGAATGACATGGAGAAAATCCTCACCGGCTGCGGTTTTGAGATAGTCAGAACAAAAAAGTTGTCGGGCGGGATTGCGTGGATGTATGTGGTTGGAAAAAAATAATTGTATATTTGCTCAAATACTGCTAAAAAATTGATTAATATGAGACATCTTTTCTTTATAGAACTCCACAGAGTAATATGTATGATTATTGGTGGAGTTTTAATTACGACAAATCTGTATTCGCAAAGATTTGATTCGGAAATTATCGAAATTCCCATTAAAGGTGGTTATGATGGATCAGCCTCGGTAAATTTCATTGATATTGACAATGATGGTGATTTTGATATCATCTCAACTATTTTCTTTTCACAATGCCTGAATATAAATACAGGAAATAAAAATGCTCCATCCTTTGGAAAGGCTGAAACCAAACCTTATAATCTGACTGGTTTATTGACAGTTTCATTCTTTGATGCTGACGGTGATGGAGATATGGATGCGATTGGTGGCCAGATTGAGAAGGGATCAAAGGGCTCAATTAATACTTGTATATGTATTAATACGGGCACCAAGATCAGCCCTGAATTTGCTAAACCCGCCGATTGCAGTTTTGGTCTTTCTGATCAACTTAGTGATCCCCGATTTGTTGATATTGACGGAGATGGGGATTTGGATGTTTTTGGTATCGTCACACCAGCAAATCTCAATGAACCATCAAGGGTGGTTTTTCAGGAAAACAAAGGAAATGAAGCTAATCCTGATTTTGAAGAAATGACTAATGACGCATTTGGATTACCTGGAATATCAACGACTTCCATTGATTTTGCTGATGTTGATAACGATGGTGACTATGATGCATATTATTATGGTCGTTTAAATGGTTCAAAAGAAGATATGCAGTATATTCAGCTAAATGCAGGGGATCGTAGTAGCCCTTCCTTTTCGGAACCAATCAGTATCATACCAGGCCTGAATAAAGAGCTGGAATCTGTACAATTTATTGATATTGATGGTGATGGGTATTTGGATGCTGTTGGAACTTTGCATGGAAAACTTTGCTATCAAAAAGGTATTTCCTAGCTGCAAAAGCAACAGCCGTTTGTCGCACCACAACAATGCCTACACCTATCTGAACCAGACCGTGCAGCAATTCCCCTATGGGAATGACATGGAGAAAATCCTCACCGGATGCGGGTTTGAGATAGTAAGAACAAAAAAGTTGTCGGGTGGGATTGAGTGGATATGTGTGGTAATAAACAGAAATACCTGAAAGCAGCCCTGAATCATTTTTTATAAATCAACAGAAGCGAAGTCTGATGTATATAATGAGATCCCGGATTTGTATGCAAAGCTGTATCGCAACTGCGACCGGGAACTCAAAATGTTCTTCTGTTGATTTATGCTGCTGCAGCGCTTTATCAAAGGGATGGGCGTAGTCTGATAATTAAAACTGCCGGGCGTAGTTTGAAACTACGCCCAACTTAAATTATTTAAAGACTACGCCCAACACCAGATATAAAGCACTGCAGAAGCGACTGACGTGCTTCGACGGAGTTTATCCTGCTAGACACAGGGCTCAGAGTGACAGCAGCCAAGGCTCAGAATGACGGCGGGCGGGGCTCAGCATGACAGTTTCAGAACTTTGTACATGCCTTTATAAACTTGCAACTTAATAAACTTTCAACCTGCATCGCTTTGCGCTGCAATTCTCACCCACCCGACATCAGATGCAGAATCATCACATCATCGCCGTCGTGAATGGTGGCAACATCGTAGTCGGTTTTCGGAATGAGCCTGCCGTTGATTTTCACAACCAGAAGCTTGAATGAAAAATTCTTAAGGTCCAGCAGGTCCCGGACTGTCCAGACTTTATTGTCATCGAGGACTTCGGTGTTATTATTGAGCAGTATATTCATCTGATTTCTGAAATTGAATGTACAAACATAAGGGATTTTTATCGATTCTGCAATTCCATAACGCACGGATTTTGTATCATTGCAAAAAAAATAAAATGCGAAAACTTCTTGTATTCAGTCTGTTTCTGTTTGTTGTTTCTTTTCTTCAGGTAAAAGCTCAGGAACTGAAACCGCTGCTCGAAAAACTCCAGGGCGTTGAAGTGCTCGAAAAAGCTGCCGTAGATGGTTACAGCGAATCCTATATTCTGAAAGTGAAAATGCCGGTTGATCACAACGATGAAAGCAAAGGATATTTTACTCAGCGGGTTTTCATCACCCACCGCAGTTTCGATGCACCGACCGTGCTTGTGACCGAGGGCTATTCGGCAGAGCATGCAAAGTATTCATGGTACATTGAGGAACTCACTTCAATGCTGAATGCCAATCAGATTGTGATAGAGCACCGCTTTTTCGGAAAAAGCATTCCGGACAATTGTCCCTGGGAATATCTGAACGTAAGACAGGCTGCGGCCGATCATCATCAGATCGTTTCAATGCTGAAACCTCTTTACAAGGGCAAATGGGTTTCAACCGGCGCCAGCAAAGGCGGAAGCACCTGCGTGTATCACCGCGCACTGTATCCGAATGATGTTGAGGCAACCGTTTCGTATGTGGCTCCGTTTACCGTGGCCGATGAAGATCCGCGCTGCATAACGTTTATGAAGAATGTGGGCGAAGATTCAATCCGCACAAAGATTCATGCTTTTCAACGTGCGGTGCTGAAAAGCAGAGAGGATATGAAAAAGTACATTGCCATTGATATGAAAACCGCAGATGACACCCTGATCATGAGCATTGACAGCACGCTGGATTACATGGTGGTTGAATACCCATTCGCCTTTTTTCAGTATTGCGGAAACACTGGCTCCATCCCATCTCCGGATGCAAAGCCCACAACACTTTATAAGCACCTGAAAAAAATTATCGCACCTACAACCTATGGAATCCATGACCAGCAAGGCACCGGAGCGTTTTTTGTGCAGGCCTACAACGAAGTTGGTTACTATGGATATGATACAACGGGCCTTGGTGATCTGCTTTCAATCAAATCGGGCTACATCAGTAACCGCATTCTGGTTCCGAAAGATGCACCGGTGCAGTATAATCCTGAAATGCTTGAAATGGTGCGTAATTACATAAAGACAGATGCGAAAAACATTATTTTCATTTATGGCGAGGATGATCCATGGAGCGCTACAGCAGCCGTTTGCGGGAATAATTAAAACGTTGTTTTCGCTATGGACAAGGATAATTGTCACAATGTGCGCATAGCCGATATGCCGGATGATCTGCATATGAAAATTCTTTCTATGCTTGAGGAATGGCTAGCGGTGGATATTAAGTAGGTTGAGGACAAGCAGCTGTCAGCTTTCAGTTGTCAGCATTCAGCTCTGACACGAAGCGTAGAAGATCAAGGTTAAGGTTAAGCAGCAATCAGCAATCAGTTATCAGCTTTCAGCTCTGAAAAGAAGCTGGGAAGAGAGATATTCTTTAACGCACTCAGGTCGCTGCGCGACGCAGAGAGGTTTAAGAAGGGGCTGAGAAGAGGGCTTGCGGCAGACGGTCTGTGGTCCCGCCTTCGGTGTGATAAACTCCATGCACAACTTGCAATGTAATTGTGTCCGATTTATCACGTTTCACGTGAAGGCGTCAAAAAAAGCTGCGCAGCACCTTTG
Organism: uncultured Bacteroidaceae bacterium; assembly: GCA_964547605.1. Classification (GTDB taxonomy): domain Bacteria; phylum Bacteroidota; class Bacteroidia; order Bacteroidales; family DTU049; genus GWF2-43-63. The sequence continues at coordinate 4,186 of CAZJOL010000045.1, forward strand.
AATGCGCTTCCGCCTGTGGCGGAATAAATTCCAGCGCTAGATATCTTTGCCTTGGGCCAAAGGCCCCAGGGACAAGGTGTGCGAAGCTCCTTTGTGGTGAACGGCCTCATTCAAGACAAAAGATAAAAGTAAAAAGCTCTGTCCTGAGCCTGTCGAAGGGATAAAAGTGACAATCTAATATTTGCACATACGCCGAACCTGTCACGTTTCACGTGAGGCGTCACATGAGCGAACTTGTCATCACGCAAAACGTGACAAGCTGTTTCACGTGAGCGACACATCTCATTCATTCGTATCTCGTATTTCTGATTTCGTATTTATCACGCATCTCATATTCCCACATCGGCGAACGTGTCACGTTTTACGTGAGCCGCACATGGACGAAGTCCCACATTTCCACATTTTATCTCGTATTTCTGATTTCGTATTTCGTATTTAAAAAAAAGGCCACCCGAAGGCAGCCTTTTCAGAATTTCTAAAATTATCAGAGTCTTGTAATCTTTGTGAAGAATACATCGGTTCCGGCTTTTACTTTCAATGTGTAAACACCGGCCGGGAGCTGGTTCACAGAAACCTCAACACTTGATCCGTTCAGATTCAGAACCTCGTTGCTTACGAGACGACCCGAAAGATCAAACAGGGTGATTTCAACCTGTGATGCATCCACTTTACCGAATGAAATGGTAATGACATCGCTGGCAGGGTTCGGGTAGACAACCATTTCGTTGCTGCTGTACTCGCTGATTGAGGTGCAGTTCTCAACGGTAATGTCTCCTGTAGCGCTGTTCGAGCAGCTGTTGCCATCGGTATACGTGTAGGTAATGGTGAATGAGCCTGTTGTGTTGGCAAGGAAATTACTTCCTGAAACACCGGTTCCGCTCCATACACCGCCTGCGGGTGAACCTCCGGAAAGAGCAACCAGACTGTCTTTGCAAACTGTTGCCAATTCGGGCGGGAAGACCACTGATACGGTGGGCAGCGGATTGACAGTAACAGTTACTGAATTTGTAGCTGAGCAACCTGAGCCATCAGTACCGGTTACACTGTATGTTGTTGTTGATGCAGGAGTCACTGTATATGGGTTTGTCGATACAGAGCCTGTCCACATATAAGTGGCACCACCACCGGCAGTAAGTACTGATGATCCGCCTTCGCAGACTGCGGCCGGTGTGGCTGTAGCTGTGATTGTCGGAGCTGTCAGAACTGTAACGGTGACCGATGCAGTTGCAGTACATGCTGAAGCATTTGCGCCAGTAACTGTATACGTTGTTGTTGTTGTTGGATTAACGGTTATTGGATTGGTTGCTGAACCATCCCATACATATCCAAGGGCATTTCCGGAAGCAGTAAGAACTGATGATCCACCAGGGCAAACGCTTGTCGGGTTGGCCGATGCGGTAACGGTCGGTACTGCAAGAACATTGATGGCAACAGACGCTATATTCTGACAGCCGTTTGCATCGGTTCCTGTGATGGAATAAGTTGTGTTGGTTGTTGGATTAACGGTATTGACTGTTCCGCTCAAACTCTGATCCCAAACGTAGGATGTTCCTCCGCCGGCAGTCAGTGTCGTTGGGTTACCGGCACAGAAGTTATTGGCCGAAGCAGTCAAAGTGATGGTTGGAAGTGCATTAATGTTAACCGTAACCGTTGCAACATTCTGACAACCGTTAACATCAGTACCGGTCACAGAATAAGTGGTCATTGCTGTTGGGCTTACGGAATAAGGATTGGCTGAAGATCCACCATTCCAGATGTAGGTAGCCGCGCCATAAGCATTCAGATTGGTTGGTGTGCCTGAACAAACCGGGTTTACAGAAGCATCGGCTGTTACGCTTGGCAAATCATGAACAACAATGGTAATCGTGGTATCATCTGTTCCGTTGTCATCTGTTACCTGAAGGGTAACATTGAAACTACCGGCTGTATTGTATGTTACAGTGTGCGGGCCTTGCGTTCCGGCTGCAGCAATACTGCCTCCGGTAAATGTCCATGCCCATGTGTCAACATTTACACCTGAACT
>CAZJOL010000045.1:6308-14915 GCA_964547605.1 uncultured Bacteroidaceae bacterium
TGGTTGTGCTGGTTGGTGAAACACTGTTGCTTCCACCGGCAGGTAAACTGTGACTCCATGAATAGGTGTTGGCGCCTGATGCAGTCAATGTTGTGCTGTTGCCATCACATATTGGTGATACCGAAGCTGCCAACCCTACCGAAGGCGCTGTAAATACATTCACAGTAACAGTAGCTGTGTTGGTGCAGGTGTTGCCGTCGGTTCCGGTAACTGTATAAACAGTAGTGGTGGTTGGTGTAACATTGACCGGAGTGCCGGATAAGCTACCGGGATTCCATTCGTATGTAACACCACCTGTTGCTGATAAACTTGAAGCAATGCCCGGGCAAACAGATACCGGAGTTGCCAAAGGACTAATGGTTGGTTTTGGGTTCACAGTAATCTGAATTGAAGCCGAACCGGTACAGCCGTTGATATCCTGCGCACCGACCGTATAAGTTGTCGTTGTGGTGGGTGAAACGGTAATGCTGGTCGTCATCGCACCGGTACTCCAGTCGTAGGTGACACCGCCGGTTCCGGTGAGTGTTACAGGGTTGCCTGCGCAGATGGTTGTTGCTGTAGATGTGATTCCGATGGTCGGGGGCAGATTTTGTGTAACCGTTACTGTTGCTGAATTAGTACACAAATTGACATCGGTTCCGGTTACAGAATAGGTTGTTGTTCCTGACGGAGTTACAGTTAAAGGGTTCAATGCTGAACCAGTGCTCCATTCATAGTTGCTGGCTCCGCCTGCTGTGAGTGTTGATGTGCCGCCGGAGCAGATTGATGCCGGAGCAGCTACTGCGGTAACGGTTGGATTGTTATAAACTGTAATCTGATAAGCGGCATAATCAACGCAGCTTTTTCTAAATCCTCCAATTGTAAAAAGAACTACAGTGTCTAATCCTGGCGTTGTAAATGTATGATTTGTGTTAACAGACCAGATTGCTGGTGTGCCATCATCCATATCCCATGCAAAAGTTGAATCCTGCGGTGTTTCACCCATAAAGGTCAGGAAAGCTCCTCTGTTAAACATCCGGTTTGTCAATAAATTCATTGGAGTCGTCAAATTGGTGAAATTCACCTGAGTGCCGGGACAAAAGCTATAGTCCGATGCGTCGTAGTCAGTTCGTATATTATATGAAACTATTGGAAAAGCAAATGCTTCAAGATCCTGCCCCCACGCATCAGTATGAGTGTACCATGCGCCGCTGTAATAGTTATATCCTAAACCTTCTCCATAATTTCCGGCATCTACATCATTACAGATTATGTAAACCGTTTTAGCATTTGTTGTGTTTTTAAGAACAACTGCAAAATTACCAGTCAATTGAACTGGTGTTGTAAAATTGACTGTGTAGAACCCGATTGAGGGAGCAGCTACTGTTACGGTAGCAGTTACGGCTGTACCTGCAATTTGGGTTGTGGGGCATTTATTTGCATCGATATTATACAAGGATGCCTCAACAACACAATTTGTTGTAGCATTGCAAGCATAAAAACAAATGCCACTTACTGAAATTGTGTCGGAATTGAGGTATGCCTGCGATTCCAATTCATCTTTGGCAGTTGGCAGCCCACTTATTGAATCAAGATTTGTAAGAACTGATTCTTTAAACAACGGATAGAAAAGGGTATCGCTGCTACACGATAAATTTTTTGTTTGACTCTTAATAAGAGGGTGATCAACATTCCACGTTTTTGCAAAATGGTTCACCTCGACCTTTCTTTTCTGCACTGTTTGCGCTTCCACCAGAAGACCAACAGTCAAAAAAATGATAAAAAACATCAATTGCTTCATTTGACTTGAATTTAAAATTATGCGCAAATTTAAAACATTTATCGAATTTATAATTGTCGTCCAAAGACAAATTGCGTTTTTTTAGTTTAAACGATTTTGATACTTATTAACAAAACAACTGTAAACGAATGGAAAATTAAAGAGGCCGCCCTTTCAGGCAGCCTCTTCGAAGGAGATTCTATTCTGTTTTGGAGTTAGACGTTGATGTTGTAAATGTTTCCGTTGATTGTTACTGTCACCAGCCCGTCGCAGTTTCCATCGCCATAGTCAACAATCATCTGGTTTCCGTTGCTTTCGATTACAAGAATTCCTGCGGTGATCCAGCGGCATCCGGCCTGAACGCGAAGTGGTGTGGTCACAGTCATTGTGTAGTCTTCGCCGTAGATGTTGGTTCCGTTGGCTGTTCCGTGAATCAGATACACATCGTCCCAGGGGTTCAGTGTGGTGAGTTCGCCTTCAATCCATTCGTAGTTGCGCTCTGAATGATAGCTGATCATGCTTCCGTCAATGCCAGTCACTGTTCCGTCAATGTACACGTCGTGATTCATGTGACCGGCTGCGTTGTGTCCGTTGCAGGTGAATGATTCCAGACCTTCAACCAGATTGTCGTTTACATAGTAGCTGTCCGGGGTAACCGTGATTACTGAGAGACTGTCGTGGTACCAGCCGGTGGCAACCATTACTATTTTTCCCCTGCGGTAGTTGCCGTCGTTGCACAAAACATTGGTGGAGCCGAAGTCGAGTGTAACTGTTTTTGGGAAAGTAGTCAAATCAAAGGGATCGATGGTGAGTGTGGCGGTTCCGCTGAGTGAGGAATACATGGCGCGGTTACCAGTTACTGTTTCGCTTGCCTGCATCATGCCGTCGCTTGCCTGTTTGAAAAGATCGGCAAAGGAGTTTTCGGCTTTGGCATTGTCAATGGCTGCGCGGTTAACATCTTTCGGATCATTAATGTCTTCATCTTTCTGGCAACTGGTTGCAACTACTGAGAAGAGCATCAGGGCGGCGAGGAGGAATTTTGGAGTTTTCATGGCTTTAAGTTTTTAAGTTGTTATTGTTTTTTTTGTTTGTTTGCGGTTTGCAATGGTATTACACCAACCTCGCCCCCTTACCCCTATGCCCGGATGAAAAAAAATTAAAATATTTTTCTTTTTATTGATATTCAGATACTTACAATTCGTAAATCTATCAAAAAATGTTTTTTCATAAACACTCGAAGGGTTTCGAACCACTTCGAGGGTTCGAAATTTTTGCCATTAAAGAAACAATTACGATATTTGCAGCAAACCCGATTTATTATGATTAAGGTAAATGAATATTACAACGGCACAGTGAAATCGATGGCCGTGGAAAACAAGGACGGAAACTTCACCGTAGGTGTGATCGAACCAGGCGACTATGAATTCGGCACCGCCACCATTGAAATAATGACCGTTGTATGCGGCGAAATCGAAGCCATGCTTCCCGGCGAAACCGCATTCAAGGCATACAAGCCATTTGAATCTTTCCGCATCGAAAAAGGCGAAAAATTCAAAATGCGCGTAACGGCTCCCTGCTCCTACCGCTGCCAGTACATCTGATTATCATGTCGTCAGCATCGCTGAAATATGACAATATCTATGTCGGCTATTCATTCTGGCTGGCCGACAAAGAGCATGGCAACATTATCTCGCCCGAAATGTGGACCTTGCTGCTGACCATCGATAAAACGCGGTCCATCAGCAGTGCAGCCAAGGAAATGAAGATCAGCTACCGCAAGGCCTGGGACATGATCCGCCATTGCGAGGAGGCGCTGGGCTTTCAGTTGTTTGTGAAATCGCGCGGCGGCAAAGACGGCGGCATCACCACCCTGTCGCCCGACGGCGAAGCACTGGTAGCGGCCTATCATAAGCTGGTGGCCAATCTCGAACCCGCTTTCGAGCAATATATCATTTCATTCAAACGCACCCTGAAAGGCAAAACCCCGTAAAATGGGACGGAGTGCTGGTTTTGGAGATATTGGGGTTTGGACTGGGGAGAACTACCGTTTCGGATTCAATGGCAAAGAGAATCAGAGTGAGTGTGGAGTGTGAAAGCACAACTAAGTTATGCTCTTTGCATTTTTCGCCAAGCTTCCCGACATTTTAGCGTCAGCCACAAACGGTTAATACATAAGCATGCTGACATGGAATCGTCGGGAAGAAATAATGCAAGCACCCAACGATTCCTGTTGGGTGCGTTGTAGATTCCGGGATTGGGAAAACGCGCGATTTACGCACGGTGTCGCCATATATGGTTTTCGGATCAGAAAATACACGGTCAGCGGAAAGACTCTTTTCGAAGCGGAGAAGTACAATCCGGATGTCTGTTTGAGGAGCGGAGCGACGAGATTCAGCTTAGGCGTTGCGCGTTGTGCATTGTGCCTTGTGCTCTGAGCGTTGAGCCACCAACCGCATGCCTGAACAGAGCGACTCTTCGACGGAGTTTACCCCGCTGTTCGTGCTTCGACGGAGTTTATCCTGCTGTTGACTCTTCGACTCCGCTCAGAGTGACAGCAGGCAGGGCTCAGCATGACAGCGGGCGGGGCTCAGAGTGACTTCAGAGCGAGAGCGAAGCTTTGCCATGCTCCATGCCCTGAGCGTTGTGCGTTGAGCCTCATGCCGCAAGCTGAAAAAATATTTTCCGACAATTTTGTTTATTCCGAAAAATTATCTAATTTTGCACTCCCAAAATAGTAAGGAAATGAAAAAAGGTATTCATCCCGAGAGCTACAGATTCGTTGTATTCAAAGATACATCCAACGATTATTCCTTTATGACCCGCTCCACCGTGGCCACAAGAGACACCATCGTGTGGGAAGACGGCAAGGAATATCCGCTCGTGAAGCTTGAGATTTCACACACATCGCACCCGTTCTTCACCGGCAAAATGAAGCTGGTTGACACCGCCGGTCGTGTTGATAAATTCAAAAGCCGCTATCAGAAACATTACGAAAAGAAAGCCGAAAACAAATAGTTTGTCTGCTTCAAAATACTGTAAAAGCCCTCGAAACAGGGCTTTTTTTATTATTTTTACGGCATGAATATCATTCTGTTCGACAGCTTTACACGCATGCATCTGCTGCCCCTCACGTTCACCCGCCCGGTGGCTGAACTCAGAGCCGGTATCACCACCATTTCGGAGAAATGGCAGCGCTGGTTCCCGAATTCTGTTTCATGCCTGGCACCCGACTACATCAAGCCGGTGTTTCCGGTGAATGTGGCAGCCGATAACATTCTGGTCGATGGGTCCATTATTCCCGATCAGCAGATTGTAAGCGCCATTCAGCAACTGAAGGACAACAGCGTCCTGACCGATGCCGACAACAATATTCTGGCGGCACGCCTGTCTGAATCGCAGGTTCAGTCACTGATTTCATTTCCGGAATACCTTGATCTGAGGTCACTTAAGCCACAATCAATCGAATCCGTAAAGACTTTCAGTGCCATCACTCATCCGTGGAACATATTTTCCATGGCCGGAGAACTGCTGACAGATGATTTCGGGTTTCTGACAAAAGGCTGCAAAAGCGCTCCCCTGCCCGCTTCGAACCGCTGCGTGAATCCGGAAAACATTTTCATTGAAGAAGGTGCCACCGTTGAATTCTCCATTCTGAATGCTTCCGCCGGCCCGATCTACATCGGCAAAGAGGCCGAAGTGATGGAAAACTGTGTCGTCCGCGGGCCTTTCTCGCTCGGCGAACATTCAACGCTGAAAATGAGTTCGAAAATCTACGGACCAACCATCATAGGCCCGCATTGCAAAGTGGGCGGCGAAGTCAATAACTCGGTTTTTCTTGGTTTTTCGAACAAAGCCCACGACGGATTCCTCGGCAATTCGGTCATCGGTGAATGGTGCAATCTGGGCGCCGACACCAACAACAGCAATCTGAAAAACACCTACGAAGAAGTCAAGCTCTGGAGCTACGTGAAGAAGGGCTTTACTACGACCGGCCTGCAGTTTTGCGGACTCGTCATGGGCGACCATACCAAATGCAGCATCAACACCATGTTCAATACAGGGACCGTCACCGGTGTATCGTGCAATCTGTACGGCGACGGATTCCACCGCAACTTCATTCCTTCGTTTTCGTGGGGCAGTACCGCCAAACTGACAGCTTTTCAATTTGATAAAGCCATGCTGGTGGCGGAACGCGTAATGGCCCGCAGAGGAATTCAACTTACTGATTCAGTGATAAATATGCTCAATCACATTTATATTCACACCGAAGAGTGGCAGACTAAATAGACAGTTGTTTCGTTTGGCACCTATATTGGCAAGGGCCACATCCCGCAGATTTTTTGCGGCATTTTGACATTTTGACAGCATGAAAAAAAATAAAAAAGATATTTTAGGAGAATTTCTCTTCAGCGACGCATTATCATCCGATGGCGAGTTCATTCCGCTCATGTCGATGGAAGACGAAAAAACAATACAGCAGGAAGACATCCCGGAAGAATTGCCCATTCTGCCTTTGCGCAATACGGTTTTGTTCCCCGGCGTAATCATTCCCATCACGGTCGGACGCGAAAAGTCGATACAGCTCGTGCGCAGTGTTTACAAGGCCAAACGCATAATCGGCGTTGTTGCTCAGAAAGATGCTCAGGTTGAAGATCCCGAACCATCAGATTTATACAATGTAGGAACAGTGGCATACATCATCAAGCTGCTGCAGATGCCCGATGATACGGTCACCATTATCATTCAGGGTCGCAGCCGTTTTCAGATCGACGAATTTGTAAAATCGGATCCCTACTACATTGCCAAAGTGCAGTCCTATGGCCGCCCACAGCGTCTGACAGGTTATTCGAAACTCTTCCCTACCCTTATGTCAACCGTGAAGGAAACTGCCATGCAGATTCTGAAGGAAGGTTCCGAAGTTCCTGCCGAAGCACGCATAGCCATCGAAAACATCGAAAGCCCGTGGCTGCTGATGCACATGATTGCCTCAAATCTGAAAATTCAGCACACCGAAAAGCAGAAGCTGCTCGAAATGACAGATCTGGAACAGCTTGGAAATGATTTGCTGCGCCATCTTACCAACGAGCTGAAGATGCTTGAAATCAAGGAGCAGATTCACGAAAAAGTGAAGACCGATATCGATAAACAGCAGCGCGACTATTTTCTGAACATGCAGTTGAAAACCATTCAGGAAGAGCTGGGTGGCGCACCACATGAACAAGAGATAAAAGATCTGCAGGAAAAAGCGGCCAAAAAGAAATGGTCGGAAAATGTAGCTGAAGTATTTGACAAGGAAATGTCGAAACTCAAGCGCATGAATCCTTCGGCTGCCGAGTTTTCCATTCAGCTTAATTATCTTGAATTTCTGGTTGAACTGCCATGGAATGAATTCACCGACGACAACATGAATCTCGATCATGCGCGTGTCATTCTGGATGAAGATCATTACGGGCTTGAGAAAGTGAAGGAAAGAATTATCGAATATCTGGCGGTTCTGCAGCTGAAGGGCGACATGAAATCGCCGATTCTGTGTCTGCTTGGCCCTCCGGGTGTTGGTAAGACATCGCTCGGACGCAGCATTGCACGCGCACTGGAGCGCAAATACATCCGCATGTCGCTTGGAGGTCTGCGCGACGAATCCGAACTGCGCGGACACCGCAAAACCTATATCGGAGCACTGCCCGGACGAATCATTCAGAACCTGAAAAAAGTGAAATCGTCGAATCCGGTTTTTGTACTTGACGAAATCGACAAGGTATCGGGAAACACCATGCAGGGCGACCCACAGGCGGCGCTCCTCGAAGTGCTCGATCCGGAGCAGAACAACACTTTCTACGATAATTATCTTGAGGTCGATTATGACCTTTCAAGAATCCTTTTTATAGCAACAGCAAACAATCTTTCCACCATTCATCCCGCGCTGCGCGACCGCATGGAAATCATTGACCTGAGCGGCTACACGCAGGAAGAAAAACTGGAGATTGCCAAGCGCCATCTCATTCCGAAACAGTTGAACGAAAACGGAATGGCAAAATCGAAGCTGAAATTTCCGGATAAAGTTGTCAATGCCATCATCTCTGATTACACGCGGGAATCAGGCGTTCGCGCGCTTGAGAAAACCATCGCAAAAGTAATCCGGCACTATGCTACCGACTTTGCAATGGGTAAGAAAATTGAGCCGCTGAAATGCGAACATCTGGAAAAAATTCTGGGCATTCCAACATTCCAGCGAAACAAAGCACAGCTGAAACCGGCAATAGGACTTGTTACCGGGCTTGCATGGACTGTTTTCGGCGGCGAGATTCTGTATGTCGAAGCCACACTGAGCAAAGGCAAGGGAATGCTGACCATGACCGGAAATCTGGGCGATGTGATGAAAGAGTCGGCCACACTTGCGTTTGAGTATCTGAAATCGCATGCGAAAGAACTTAAAATCGACGCGGAAAAGCTCGATAACTATAATGTGCACATTCACGTTCCCGAAGGCGCCACGCCGAAAGACGGGCCATCGGCGGGTATTACGATTTTCACAGCACTTACAAGCGTTCTGCTGAACAAACCGGTGAAAAACGACATAGCCATGACGGGCGAAATCACCCTCCGCGGAAAAGTGCTTCCGGTCGGCGGAATCAAGGAAAAAATTCTGGCTGCCCGCCGCAGTGGAATCAAGACCATAGTTATTTCCGAGGACAACCGCAAAGACCTTGGCGAAATCGAAGACCGCTACCTCGAAGACATCAGCTTCCATTTCATTAAAGAGATGAAGGAAGTGCTGCCGATTGTGTTGTAGAAATAGCTATCAGTTATCAGCGAAGTCCCGTCTGCAAGGCACGGGATTATCAGCAATC
>CAZJOL010000046.1:0-14845 GCA_964547605.1 uncultured Bacteroidaceae bacterium
TGACTGGTTCAATTTTAGTAATTCGAGTATCTAAATCTTCAATTGTTACTGTTGGCATCGGATTTCCATAATCCTGGTAATTGGCCACATCGGCATCATGCTCGGGATCGGTGACAAAATTATTAAATGCCGCAATGTATGTCACAGGCAACGAAGTATTCGAGGCCGAAATAAATGCAATGGTATCCTGCGATTGCGGCACCATTTGCGAAAAGTCCCATGTATAATTGGCACCGGTTGACACAAAATCAAACGTACCCAGATCGTTCAGAATGCTCACTACGCGCGAGTCTCCGTCGGTCGGAAGATCCGATTCAACCAGCGTAATCTGCGCAAAAGACTGTAACGATAAAAACAATGCTGCCAGGATTAAAAGTTTTTTCATTGTAGGGATTTTGTACAAATATAAAAGGTTTATGGTTTACTACAACCTTAGAGAATAACTTTGTGTGTGTAATAGCGTGGTTTGGTGTTTCGATATTAATAATCGGATATCACCAAAAAAAAATTGCATTTGATTCAAATTTGGTGTATATTTGCACCACAAGCAAAATAATATGAAACGTCAAAGCATTTCATTTACTGATCCCAACGACGAGTGGCTGAAGAGTCAGATTGAAAATAATGAATATTCAAGCAGGAGTGAATTGGTAAATGACCTGATACGTCAGGCTCGTAAACAACAGAAACAAATTGACTGGATCAGACTGAAAATTGAAAAAGCAGAGAAGAGCGGATTTACGACAGATAGCAAAAAGCAAATTCTCAAGCAATCCAAAGATTTGCTGAATGAGTAAATTCAAGTTGAGCAATACCGCAAAAGAGGACCTGATAAGGATTCATCAATACGGAGTAAAAAAATTCGGCATCCGTCAGGCCGATAAATATTTTGAATCTTTCTTTGATCATTTCGAAATGATTGCAGAGCGACCTTTTTCTTTCGAGTCCGTCGATTTTATTAAGCAAGGGTACCGGCGCTGTGTATGTGGTGTTGACAGCATATATTTCAGACTGAATGATGATGTTGCTGAAATCATGACAATTATTGGACGACAGGATTTGGGGCAATTGTCAGACATTACTAATTATGATTGAGCAAAAACTCGAGCACACTAACTTTTTATAATTCAAAGAACAATGCAACTTTTTTGAGGAATAATAATATGAAGATTGCTTTTGACAAACTACAGAAAGATGAGCAATACGTGATTTCAGGCAGTGATATCAAATTGCTGTGGTCAGTAATTCCAAAAGAATGGATTGAAGGAATTAAATTGGTGCATTTTTTAGGGCAGAATGCCAGAAAATCCCGGTTTGAGCGACCTGTAAATCGGGTTTTGCTATCACACAAACTCAATATATGCGCAACTGGTTTTTCGGAAAAAGAAATTATCACACAAATTCTGATTGAATTGGTTCAGGATTCAGGCGAATTAAATCTTCGAGCCGCCTCATACAATAAATTGTCAAAGACACAAACAGCCAGAATCCAGGAAATCATTGAGCCATATTTGAACCTTAATCTTGGAGAAAAACAAAAAGTAAAAGCTGGAGATTGAAATTTTTTATATCAGTTAAGCAATTCTTTCGAAGCTCTTCTTGCATATTCATTAAGCTTTTACTATTTTTGTAAAAAATCGTCAACATGGATATCTATTCAAAAAAATACCAAATCATTGAGTGGATTATGAATCTTCGGGATACACAAATGATTGACAAACTGTTTCGCATCGCTGAAAAGTCGGACTGGTGGGCCGATTTGAGCGAAGCAGAGCGGAATTCCATTGAAAAAGGTCTCAAGGATATTTCGGAAAACAAGGTGGTAAGTCATTCCGATGTAAAGAAACGCTATGAAAAATACCTATAGTGTTGTTTGGTCCGAAGAAGCTGTAAAAAATTTATCGAAAATTCTTCTTTTTCTTGAAGAAAACTGGACTGAAAAAGAAATAAGGAAATTTGTAACAAAGCTTGAAAAGCTGATTTCGATTATTGAAAATCAGCCGGAGACTTTTCCGAAAGCAGCAAAATCCGATATTCACAAAGCCGTTTTAACACGTCAGGTGACTTTGTACTACAATGCCGGTAAAGATATAATCCACATTATCACACTATTTGATTCAAGACAAAATCCGGAAAAACTGAAGCTGTAGCGGATTGAAAATTACAAGAATGAGGTGATACAGATATGCACGGGAGCTGAGAAATAAGTATTCTATATGATTTACAAAAATTAATGCATCGGATCGAAATGAATATCAAATCAATGAAATAAAAATGCTGGATTGGTTTTCTTTGATGCCTTCACGTGAAATCAAGTAAAACAGCTTGTCACGTTTTACGTGATGACAAGCGGTGACAAATCGGCCACACGATCCCGTAACGATTGTAACGTCTGTAACATGTAACGAAGTTCTCCCTTGACCTCGATCTCGTCCTTGACCTTGACCTCGACCTTGACCTTGATCTTGATCTCGTCCTTGACCTTGACCTTGACCTTGATCTTGATCTCGTCCTTGACCTAACTGACCACTCACCACTGGCTACTGACAACTGACCACTCAAAACTATTTTCTCTTGTTTTCAACCATCGGCACAAAGCGGAACAGACCGTGGTCTTTTTCGGTGAATGTCTTTTCGTCAACACGGGTAATGGTCTTCATGGTTTGCACACCGGCCGAATCACCCACCGGTATGACCAGAATGCCGCCGGGTTTGAGCTGTTGCAAAAGAGCATCGGGAACCACCGGCGCAGCGGCCGTCACAATGATTCTATCGAACGGCGCATAGGTGGGCAGTCCTTTGTAACCATCGCCATAAAACAATTTCGGGTTGTACCCGATGGCCGGCAGAAATTCCTTCGTGCGGTCGTAGAGCGCTTTCACGCGTTCAATTGAAAAAACTTTCGCGCCCAGCTCCATCAGAACAATGGCCTGATATCCAGATCCGGTGCCGATTTCCATCACTTTCATTCTTGGCTCTATTTTCAAAAGCTGACTCTGAAAAGCAACGGTATATGGCTGACTGATGGTCTGGTCCTCGCCTATAGGAAAGGCCTTATCGACATAGGCAAACTCAACAAAACTGCTGTCCATGAAAAAATGTCTTGGAATTTTGCCGATGGCAGCCAGCACACGCGGGTCGCTGATGCCTTTCTGCTCAAGCTCGGCCACCAGCCGTTTGCGCAGGCCCTGATGGCGGTAATTGTCTTCCAGCACTCTTCCTTTATATGTGATCACGGGACGTAATTAACAGGATAATGGTTAAAAATCACGCGAAGTTACTAAAATCATCCGGCAATTATAGCTACTTTTGCGCATTGTTAATCAAAAAACTGAACAATGCTGCGTATAGGAGTTCTGGGAGCCGGACATCTCGGCAAGATCCACATCAAATGTCTGAAGGAACTTGAAATTTTTGAACTGGTTGGATTTCATGACATCGATGCTGAGAGGGCAAAGGAAGTTGAGAAGGAGTTTGGTATCAGGCACTTCGAAAACAGAGAGGAACTGATTGATGCAGTAGATGCGGTTGACATTGTTACACCAACCATCTCGCATTATGAAATTGCAGCACTGGCTCTGAAAAAATTCAAGCACGTATTTATCGAAAAGCCGATTGTGACCACACTGAATGAGGCATCATCGCTGGTGAATCTGAGCCGTGAAGCCAATGTGAAAATTCAGGTCGGGCATGTCGAGCGCTTCAACCCCGCATTTCTGGCCGCACAACCGTATATCAACAAGCCTGTTTTCATTGAAACACACCGCCTGGCGCAGTTCAACCCGCGCGGCACCGATGTGCCGGTGGTACTTGACCTGATGATACATGATATTGACATTGTGTTGAGCGTTGTGAAATCGAACGTTCGGAAAGTGAGTGCCAGCGGCGTTCCGGTAGTGAGCAACACACCTGATATTGCCAATGCCCGCATCGAATTTGACAACGGAGCAGTGGCCAATCTGACAGCCAGCCGCATCTCGATGAAAAACATGCGCAAGAGCCGCTTCTTCCAGAAAGACGCCTACATCAGCGTGGACTTCCTGGAAAAGAAAACAGAAATCATCCGCATGAGCGATGTGGTGGACGAAAGCACATTGCCGCCCTTCGCAATGGTGGTTGATCCGGGCAACGGCTCACCCAAAAAGCAGATTCATATTGAAAATCCAGATATTGAAACAACCAATGCCATTAAAATGGAACTCTCCAGGTTCCATGATTCAATTGTAAACAACGAACCCACGCCTGTCGGAATCCTTGACGGATACACAGCTCTGGAAGTCGCCTATAAAGTTATTGAGCAGATTGATGAAGCGCTTTACTTTTTTTCATAAAAAAATTTAACAGTACATACTAATCTGCTTTTTCAGTCGTTTCTGCAGTTACATTACACCATGAAATTATTTGCTGTTTTATTTCTGACGGCGGTCGTCATGACCTCCTGCAATTGGATCAACCCATCCGAAGAAACACCTTCGTTTGTGAAGGTTGAATCAATTTCATTCACCACCAGCAGTACCGAAGGTACGGACAATCAGAATTTCGTAGATGCCTGGGTTTATATCGACGGAGAGAAAATCGGGGCTTTCGAAATGCCGCTGACCTTTCCGGTGCTGAAAGAGGGGTCGCACACCATTCAGATTTATCCAGGGATAAAACTTGACGGAATTTCGAACACCAGGGCTATTTACCCGTTTGTAAAACCGTGGGAAGCTACGGTTAACCTTGTGAAAGATTCTGTTACGATTATTTATCCAGCATCAACATACGATGATAATCTGGCATTCAGGGTCATTGAAGGATTCGAAGATGCCGGTATGACAATCAACAGCACTTCGCTCAGCGATACTATCATGTTGCGGACATCGGAGCCAACCGAAGTTTTTGAGGGCTCTTTCAGCGGTCTGCTCGCCGTCGATACACAGCACGATACAATCGATGTTCGTTCAAACTCATCCTATGTTTTACCACAAACCGGAGCATATATCTTTCTGGAAATGAATTTCAAAACCGAGGCTCCGCTTGCAGTTGGTGTTATTTCAAACACCAGCGGCTATTCCGTCTATCATCCCATTGTTGTATTCAATGAAACCAGTACCTGGAAAAAAGTATATGTCAATTTGACTCCGGTTGTCAATCGTGAATATAATGCCGACAGTTTCTTTTTCTTTTTCAGGATGGAATTGCCGGATGGGATGAGCTCCGCCAAGGCCTATATTGATAACGTCAAGCTGATACACGCCGAATGAAACTGAACAGAACAAAACAGACCATTCGTTACATTGTTTGTGACCTTCTGGGTGCAGCAGTGGCATGGGCTGCATTGTTTTCGTTCAGGAAATTTCAAAGCGGAATGCAATTCGAGGATTTGTGGAATGTGGTTTCAGCTGATCCAAATTTCTTTCTCGGTATTTTTATTATTCCACTGTCGTGGCTTTTGTTTTATTTCATCACCGGATTTTACCGCAACATTTTCCGTCGCTCGCGGCTTCGGGAGCTCGGACAAACAGCCACTCATACCCTGATCGGCGTAACGGTCATCTTTTTTGTTTTCATGCTCGATGACCGGGTAAAATCTTTTGTCAATTACTATGAGAGTTATCTGTTCCTGCTGGGTACACATTTTATTGTCACCTACATCGGACGCTTTGTAATTGCAACAGCTACAGCGCGAAAAATTCACAAGGGTATCTGGGGATTCAGCACACTGATTGTTGGCAACAACGGCAATGCTGTTCGCATTTACGAAGACATCACCAATCAGACACAAAGTGCCGGTAATATTTTTATTGGTTATATACCGGTGCTTGAAAATTCGAATGACAAACTATCCAAATATCTGCCACGCCTCGGCGCAGTGAATGAACTTGAACACATTATTGATGAACACCAGATCGAAGAAGTAATTGTTGCGGTTGAGCCATCGGAACACAAGGTGATCACGGAGATTCTGAGCATTCTGGATAACACAACCGTCGATATAAAAATTATTCCGGATTACAAGGATATCCTTGCCGGTAATGTGAAAATGAATTCCATTTTTCATGTTCCACTCATTTATGTTTCGCGTGAGCTTATGCCTCACTGGCAAAGGGTTCTAAAGCGTGGATTTGACATTGTGGTCTCCACCCTGTTCATGACTATTCTGTCACCTTTGTACATTATTACGGCAATCATAGTAAAATCCGGTTCCAAAGGACCTGTCATTTACAGTCAGGAACGCATTGGGCTTCATGGAAAACCTTTCGTGATGCATAAGTTCCGCTCAATGTATGTCAATGCCGAAGTAAGCGGTCCGGCTTTATCGAACAAATATGACAGCCGCATAACACCTTTCGGCCGCTTCATGCGCAAGTACCGTCTTGACGAGCTGCCGCAATTTTTCAATGTTTTGCTTGGCAATATGTCGCTTGTCGGACCGCGCCCTGAACGGAAATTTTTCATTGATCAGATTGTGCAACAGGCTCCTTACTACAAGCTCCTTCATAAAATCAAACCCGGCATCACCAGCTGGGGTCAGGTGAAATACGGCTATGCCGAAAACGTTGACCAAATGATAGAACGTCTGAAATATGACATCCTATACATAGAAAATATTTCACTGGCCATGGATTTCAAAATCCTGATTTACACTGTACTAATCGTATTTCAGGGCCGTGGAAAATAAGTCGCTTCCAACTTTTTGCCATTAATATTGCAGAATATCCAAAAACTCCGGGAAACACAAGCTTTGGAATGCGATAAATTTTTAATTTTGCACAAAGAAATACCTATGAGTCAGAATGACCAAAAATTCCTTCCGGAAGGCCTTACATACGATGACGTTCTTCTGGTTCCCGCTTATAGTGAAGTTTTACCACGCGAAACATCTCTTGTTTCACAGTTTACCCGCAACATTCAGGTAAATGTGCCATTTGTTTCAGCAGCCATGGATACCGTGACTGAATCTGCAATGGCCATTGCCATGGCTCAGGAAGGCGGAATCGGAGTCATACATAAAAACATGACCATCGAGCAGCAGGCCATAGAAGTGACCAAAGTGAAGCGCGCTGAAAACGGAATGATCATCAATCCCATCACCATCACCGAAAACAAAACGGTGGCTGATGCGCTTGCATTGATGCGGGAACACAAGATCGGCGGAATTCCGGTTATTGGTTCAAATCAGAAGCTGGTTGGCATTGTCACCAACCGTGACCTCCGTTTCGAGAAGAAACTGTCGAAGTCCATTAAGTCGGTAATGACATACGAAAACCTCGTCACAGTGCGTGAATTCACCACTTTCGAAAAGGCAGAGGAAATTCTTCAGAAGCATAAGATTGAGAAACTGCCGGTGGTTGACAAAAATCACAAACTCATCGGGCTCATTACATATAAAGACATCATTAAAATCAAGGCCAGACCCAATGCCTGCAAAGATAAGCTTGGCCGTCTACGGGTTGCTGCCGCTGCAGGAATTGCAGGCAATACAATTGACCGGATTGAAGCACTGGTTGCTGCCGGCGTCGATGCCATTGTTATTGACACGGCGCACGGACATTCGTGCGGAGTATTGAATATGGTGAAGACCATCCGGAAAAAATTTACCGGGATCGACCTTGTTGTTGGCAATATTGCAACAGCCGAAGCTGCGCTGGCACTTGCGAAACTCGATGTTGACGCAGTGAAGGTCGGCATCGGACCCGGTTCAATCTGCACAACACGCATTATCGCTGGTGTTGGTGTGCCGCAACTTACAGCCGTGTACGATATCGCCAAAGCGCTTAAAAAAACAGGTATCCCGCTTATTGCCGATGGTGGCATCCGCTACACAGGCGATATTACCAAAGCCATTGCTGCCGGAGCTCATACCGTAATGGCCGGATCGCTTTTTGCCGGCGTTGAAGAAAGCCCGGGCGAAACCATCATTTTCGAAGGCCGCAAATTCAAGACCTACCGCGGCATGGGCAGCATCGAAGCCATGCAACTAGGTTCAAAAGACCGCTATTTTCAGGATGCCGAAGACGACATAAAAAAACTTGTCCCTGAAGGAATCGTGGGACGCCTGCCATACAAAGGCACACTGAGCGAAGTGATGCATCAGCTCATTGGCGGTCTCCGCGCAGGTATGGGATATTGCGGAGCACACGACATCACAGAGCTGCAGAATGCCCGGTTTATCAGGATCACCAATGCAGGCATCATCGAAAGCCATCCGCACGATGTAACCATCAGCCAGGAAGCACCCAATTACAGTAGATAATTTTTCCCGAACTTAAAACTTTCAGTCATATGAAATCAGTATTATTCTCAGCATTTCTGTTTCTCTTTGCAATCAGCAGCATTGTTGCGCAGAACGATCCCGTTCTTCTGACAATTGGTAATGAAAAAGTGACACGGTCAGAATTTCTGGCTGTGTACAACAAGAACAACGTCAAGGAAGAACCTCTGAACGAAGAAAATGTAAAAGAGTACCTGGAACTGTTTATCAACTACAAACTCAAAGTCAAGGAAGCAGAATCGTTACAGCTTGACACTTCAAAAGCGTTTATCAACGAACTGGCCGGATACCGCAGACAGCTTGCCCAGCCATATCTTTCAAACCGCGAAGTGACCGATCAGTTGCTGCAGGAAGCTTACGACCGCATGAAATGGGACATCAGGGCTTCACACATTCTTGTGAAAGTTTCACCCAATGCATCTCCGGCCGACACTCTGAAAGCATACAACAAAATATTGGATATCCGCAAGAAACTTGTTGCCGGTGGCAAATTCGATGAAATTGCGCGCAAATATTCCGAAGATGAAAGTGCCAAAGACCGCCCGGGACGCGACGCACAGTCAACCATGAAAGGCAATGGCGGTGATCTGGGATATTTCAGTGTTTTGAATCTTTATTATGAATTTGAAACCGCAGCATACAATCTCAAAACCGGCGAAATCAGCAAACCGGTCCGCACTCCCGTCGGATATCATCTGATTCTGGTGACCGATCGCAAACCTGCACTGGGGAAGGTTCAGGCAGGACATATTCTTATTAAGGAAGTTCCCGGAAAGGAAGATTCAATCAAAGCCAGAATTGATGAGGCTT
The DNA here is from genome assembly GCA_964547605.1 of uncultured Bacteroidaceae bacterium. Lineage (GTDB taxonomy): Bacteria > Bacteroidota > Bacteroidia > Bacteroidales > DTU049 > GWF2-43-63. The sequence continues at coordinate 9,068 of CAZJOL010000046.1, forward strand.
ACAAACTCATTTCAAATGGAGAGGATTTCGAATCTGTTGTAAAAAAATATTCCGATGACAAGGGCACAGCAGCCAAAGGTGGCATGCTGCCATGGTTTGGAAGTTTCCGGATGGTTCCTGAATTTGTTTTACCGTTGTATGAGATGAAACCCGGTGACATTTCAAAACCAATCCATACCATTTATGGCTGGCATATCATAAAAATGGCTGACAGAAAACCCATCGGCACATTCGATGAAAACAAAAGCACATTGAAAACACAGATTGGCCGCGACAAACGTTCATTTGCAGCCCGCGACAAACTTGTCGGCAAACTGAAAACCGAATACAATTACAAAGCCGATGAAAAAGTACTGAAAGAACTGGTGCCGCTCATCACCGACAGCATTTACAGCGCAAGCTGGCTGGTACCGGCAAACAAGTCACTCTCAAAAACGGTTTGCACTATTGCCGGGAAGCCTTATCTGCTGAGCGAATTCGCCGATTTTCTCGTGCACAAACAATCTCAGATCAAGGCAGGTGATGATAAAGGAACTTTTGTGAAAACAATGTTCAATCAGTATTCCGAAGAAATGATCATCGAGTTTGAAAACACAAAACTCGAAGAAAAATATCCTGAATTCAAAGCGTTGATGAAGGAATACCGCGATGGCATTCTGCTGTTTGACCTGATGGACAAAAACGTCTGGTCGAAAGCGGTGAAAGATACTGCCGGTCTGAAAAGCTATTATGAAACGATAAAGGGGAACTATAAATACGGCCCGAGAGCCGAAGCCGCCATCTATACATGCAAAGGCGAAACCGAACTCAAAGCCCTGCAGAAACTGTTGAAGAAAGCACCCAAAAAAGGATATACGCCTGAAATCATCAGTACTATGCTGAATAAAGACAGTATCCCAGCCGTGACCTATCAGATTGTGAAAGTTGAAAAAGGCGTGAACACACTGGTTGATCAGACTCCATGGGTCAAAAACCAGAACTCGGTTTATCGCGAAAACAATGAAATCAAATTGGTGTCTGTCCTAAGTTTACTCGATCCAGAACCCAAACCATTGCAGGAAGTGAAAGGCCTGGTTACAGCCGAATACCAGAATTACCTTGAGCAGCAGTGGGTAAACGAACTCCGCGGCAAATACTCCTGGATGGTGGATGAGGAAGTGCTTAAAAGTATTTATAAAAAATGATCATCCGTCGCTGCTCCATATTTGCTGCAATCGGTTTCGTACTGATAATGCTGGTTTCGTGCGGGCCGAAGGAATCTTCGGACACATTGCTGGCAGAAGTGGATGATGAGCAGCTGTATCTTTCCGAAATTTATTTTCCTGAAAACATGTCGGCTGAAGACAGTGTCAGTTTTCTGAAAAACATGGTCCAGAGCTGGGTTGTCGAACAACTCATGTATCTCGATGCCAGCTCAAAACTCAGTGAGCAGGAAATGCAGGAAATCGAAAAACAGATGGAGCATGCCCGAAAACTAATGGTGATATCAGTGCTGGAAGAAAATCTGGTGTCCGATTCAATGAAAATCATGGTTTCCGATGAGGAAATAAACAAGTATTACCGCGAGAATCCGGATGAATTTCTGCTGAAAGAAAACATCGTCAAGGTGCTTTATCTGAAGCTGAAAAAAACCGGAACCGATTTGGCAAGAATCAGGACACTGCTGAATTCTGATAATTCTTCTGACAAGGCAGAGCTGGCTTCTTATGCCCGCGAAAAAGCACTGAATTATTTTCTCGAAGACAATGTCTGGCTCTACTTCAATGACATATTGAAGGAAATTCCCATCAAAGCGGAAAATCAGGCTGAATTTCTGAAATCAAATACTTTCTACGAAGTTTCCAACGATTCGGTGATTTATCTGATGCGCTTCAAAGGATATATGCTTTCCGAAAGCCCTGCCCCGCTGGTCCTTGTGCGCGACCGCATCGAATCGGTATTGATTGCGCGCAAGAAAAACATGCTTCTCGATGATTATCGTAATAAAATGTACGAAAATGCGTTGAAGGAGAAAAAAGTAACTCTACACATTGACTGATCTGATGAAACAACTGATTATTCCGCTGCTATTTGCACTCATGCTTCCGACGGCCGCTCTGGCTCAGCCGACTGGTGAGCCCATTGATAAAATTGTTGCCATCGTTGGCGAAAAAATTATCATGCTCTCCGATGTTGAAACCCAATACTGGCAGCTTGTCATGCAGGGTGAAAAGCAGACCGATGAACTCCGCTGCACAATTCTCGAAGAACTTATGTTGCAGAAAATGCTGCTGACACAGGCCGAAAACGATTCGCTTGTAGTGACCGATGATCAGGTCCAGGGAGAGATTGACCGACGCCTTCGCTATTTTATTCAGCAGCTTGGAAGTCCTGAAGCACTTGAAAAATACTACAACAAATCAATCCCCGAAATCAAGGATGAGTTTCAGGATCTGATCAAAGACCAGCTGCTTGTACAGCAGATGCAGGGCAAGATTACAGAAAATGTAAGCATTTCGCCAGTCGAAGTAAAAAAATATTTCAATGGGCTGAGCCCGGACAGCATCCCTTATGTTGAATCTGAACTTGAAATCGGACAGATTGTTATCATCCCTCAGCCATCTGCTGCCGACAAACAATACATCAATCAGAAAATTTCCGATCTGAGGGCACGTATTGTCAAAGGCGAAAGTTTTGAAGCTCTGGCCCGCCTGTACAGCGAAGATCCGGGAAGCGCCAAGAATGGCGGCGAGCTGGGCATGTTCAGCCGTGGTCAGATGTATCCAGAATTTGAAGGTGCTGCATTTTCATTGAAAAACCCTGGTGATGTTTCTGAAGTGATTGAAACCCCGGCCGGATTTCATGTCCTGCAGCTTATCGACCGAAAAGGTGATTACATCAACGTCCGCCACATTCTGCTGATGGTCAAGGCCTCGCCAACCGATCTGTTTGCCGGGAAAATGAAACTAGATACGGTTTACAGTCAGATTGTATCAGGTGCTCTCACATTCACTGCTGCTTCCGACAAATACAACCCGGACGGATACAGGGGCAACGGAGGTCTGATTCTGAACACTTATAGCGGCAGCACCAAATTTAAACCTGCCGAAGTCGATGCAACGGTGTTTTTCACCATTGATAAACTTGAAGCCGGAAGTATAAGCAAACCAGTGCTGTTTCAAACCGACGACGGAAAAGAAGGATACAGAATTCTGTACCTGAAAAGCCGCAGCATTCCTCACAAAGCAACATTAAGCGAAGATTACAACCTGATCACCCAATATGCTCTTGATGCCAAAAAGAAGCAGGCACTCGACAAATGGATTGCTTCAAAGAAAAGTTCGACCTATGTGAAAATCATGGACGATTTCAAGAGCTGCATTTTTAAATATAAATGGGAATAAGCATGAAGAGTTACGCCAACGATGTGGAAGCCACTGAAGGACTCAGAACATTATATAGTCAGCTGAAATCAGAAGTTGCCAGAGTTATTGTGGGACAAGATGAAGTGATTGATAAAATCCTGATCAGCATTTTATGCAAAGGACATGCATTGCTCATTGGTGTTCCCGGACTGGCAAAAACACTGATGATTACAACCATTGCCAAAACACTGGGTTTGTCATTTTCACGCATCCAGTTTACGCCTGACCTTATGCCAAGCGACATCATCGGGACTGAAATTCTCGGCGAAGACCGTCAGTTCAGATACATCAAAGGCCCGGTATTCGCTCACATAGTGCTGGCTGATGAAATCAACCGCACCCCGCCCAAAACGCAGTCGGCATTGCTTGAAGCCATGCAGGAACGCGAAGTTTCGGTGGCCGGACAGACTCATAGTCTGCCTGATCCTTTCTTTGTTCTGGCAACTCAAAACCCCATCGAGCAGGAAGGAACCTACCCCCTGCCCGAAGCACAACTTGACCGGTTTATGTTCAGCATCTGGCTCGACTACCCATCAACAGAAGAAGAAATTGAAGTGGTCAAGCGCACAACCGTCGAAAAAATGCCGGAAGTCAGTGTTATAACTTCGCAGGAAGAACTGGTGATGTTTCAGAATCTGGTTCGCAGAGTTCCTGTCAACGACAATATTTTAAAATATGCCGTCAACCTTACTGCCAAAACAAGACCAGGCACAGACTCTGTTTCACCTGTTGCCGATCAGTATATTGCATGGGGTGCAGGTCCGCGTTCATCGCAGTACCTCATTCTGGGGGCCAAATGCCACGCATTGCTCAATGGAAAATATTCTCCCGACATAGAAGATGTTCAGGCCGTTTCTTCAAATGTGCTGCAACACCGCATTGTAAAAAATTACAAAGCCGAAGCCGAAGGGCTCGGATCGCGTGAGATTATCAGCAAAATGCTGTGATACCAGAACGAATCAGAATGGTGTTAAGCCATTATTGAGTGGCTTTACAAGAATTGTATCCTCTTCCGGCTCAAGAGTCCGGTGTATCCAGCGACCATCCTCAAAGTAAAAACCATTGCCTGTTTCAGACAACGGATAATAGTACTGATACAGACCTTCAAGTTCTGGCCGTGAAGGAAACAGCATGTCAAAAACAATCATCTCTTCGGTTTTTGTCTTTACAATGGTCTTCCTCTTTTCAGAACGAAGCCTTTCATCATTGTTCTGATTGATGCGCTTGTTGTATCTCTTGTTTTCCTTCTTTTTTACGATGTTGTATGTGGATTGTTCAAAACGCAGCTTCATAGCCACTTTATCGCTGTAACGAAAAACAATTCTCTTGCTGCTGGTAAATCCTTTGCCACGAAACATCAGCTTTCCGAAGATGGGCTCATCATTGCGGTCGAAGGTAATCACATCAATGACTTTCTGCTGATAAAGCCCATTAGTTGGGTGCCAGCCAATGATGGTGTACACTTTTTTGCCTTCAATTTTTTTCTCAATCAGTTGATAATACACGGCTCCATACCAAAGCCCTTTTTTCAGGATTTCTTTTTCCGGATTGACAATATCGTTGGATACATCGCGCAATTCAATCAGTTTGTAATTATGCGATTTTTCGGAAAAGACCATCATCAATCCGTAATTCTCATTTTTGAAATTGCTGAGAGGCAGATTCCAGCTTAAAACCTTAAACTTTCTGTCGTCAGGATAAATGACAGACAGAATGCGAAGACTATCGAAAACATAATCAAAAGCACCTTCTTCCCTGAGATCCTTTTTCAAAAGCTGAATGAATTTTTCATTCGCCTCATATCTGGCCATGTCCGTTTTCCCATTGTACATGGCCATGGCTGCGGCCATCAGACTATCGGTAGATGGAGTCTGCACCACAGGTGTTTCCTTCTGTGCAAATGTATGAACAAATGCAACAGAAAAAAACAACAACAGAATTAAACGCCTGGTGTAATTCATCTATACAATAACGATTGGATCAACATTTATTATACATACAAAGGTAATCGCTTTTTTATACAGGGCAAAATTTCGTGGCTTGCAACAAAATCATGTGCGCATATTTATTATATTTGCTCTATGTCCGAGTCAATCCTGAACAATAAAATCGAGTACCTCAAAGGTGTCGGTCCTGCGCGGGCTGAAATCCTGAACAAGGAATTGTCGGTTTTTGAATTTCAGGATCTGCTCAATTATTTTCCGTTCCGATATATCGACCGCACACGAATTACACCCATCGCATCCCTTTCAGGCGATGATAATTTTGTGCAGATATCCGGTTTTTTTGACGAATTCGTTAAAGTGGGCAAAACCGGTCATGCCAGACTGGAAGCCATTTTTATGATTGAGCATGCTCCATTGGCAAATGATAA
>CAZJOL010000047.1:0-9246 GCA_964547605.1 uncultured Bacteroidaceae bacterium
GAAAAGAATGTCGGGCACAATTACAGACACTTCATATTAGAGTTCTGCAACAACTACAAATATGCTTATTGGTGGTTCAAACTATTATTTTGCCTACCAGGTCGGGCCATTGCAAATGGATAATTACCCCTATCCGCCAATATGGCTGGATGGTTCAATGAATCCTGTTATTCTTGCCAATAACAATCAATTGATTTTTGCTGACACTATCATTAATGATTCAGTAAATATTGCTGATGGATATTTCACATCATTTATTCAAAATGATACGTTCAGAATACTGGTTAATTATCCATATCTGGACAGTGCAGACTTTGCAGGCCATACAATGTACCACCACGGGTTACCTGTCCCGAGATGCAAGGGTTTTCTACTAATCAACTATTCTCTAACAGGTGGCTTTTTAGGTTATGATAGTCTGGCTTTGCCACCAGTTGTTGGGAATCTTGCCAACTTAAGCGGTGCAGCTGCCAGTTATGCCTTATATGTCAAAGATTTGTTTGTAAACAGCCATCAGGAGGTATTTGTACATCTTGGTCACTGCATAAGAGGTGGAAATTCGGGAGGCACATATCCACTCGACACAGTCGATTATATCATTAAATATAATTCCGATTTTTCGGTTAGCAATAATGTTATCCCCGTTTTGCTGAAAAACAAAGATTGTGATTACTCTATTGATTTAAAATTGCACAATGACAATCTATTCCTATTTGGCGACATAACTGATTCCGTTATTGTTGGAAACATGCTTTATAAATATGATGTGAATTACAGACTCAATACTTTTGCAATTGAGTTCGACAGGAATTTTTTCGTTGTTCAGAATCACAGACTTCCGGGGTATTATGATTCTTTTATCATCGATGAAAGCGGAAATATTTATACATTGGGAAGATGCAACGATACTATTGCAATAGGTAATGATACTATTTATCCAAAGCAATATTATGATTCGGGAAATGATACAACTTACAATCTACTGTATGGCTTGGTGAATAAACTTGATAATAACTTCAATCCGCAGTATTTCTCTTGGTTTACACTGCCTTTTTCCAGTGATGGAGTTTTCATGTCAAACGGAAACAGGGTTTTTATTAAAAACTTTTTTAGTGGTTATGACACTCTGATTGATAATTATCCCGGTAGTAACAGTAAGACAAATTTGTCCATTGACTTTGATACCATTCCCGGAATGTTTTATTTCAAAAACGGAGATTCGCTGGTTTCTATGCTTATCAAACATTTCTCTGATAACCTTGTCTTACTGAGTTCTGACAATCTCGTTCCAATTTGGGATTACAATTTCCCTTCGACCAGCAATGTTTACGACATAAATTTCAATTCGAATAAAATGCTGGTTAGTTTCAACGGTAGCAATCCATATATTGCTGGTTTCGGCGATACAGACACATTACATTTGAGTGGGTATTACGATCCGGTTGTGTTGGCACAAATCAGTATCACTGGTCTCAGTATTGAAGAAAATGAAGGCAGCGAATCAGCACCACTTGTGGTGTATCCTAATCCGGCTACAGATCAGCTATTATTAAAGTTACCCGAAAACAACAATTTTGTAGTTTCTGTTTTTGATTTGAATGGAAAACTTCAGATTGAAAAATATCTTTACGATGGTGAAAGTATTCTGAATATTTCAGTATTAAACACAGGCCTTTACATCATCCGCGCACAAAACGAGAAGCAGATTCTTACGGGGAAATTTCTGAAAGAATAACTGTGCTTATCTATTCGTTCAAAAAAATTACAACCGAACTTTTTGCTGAGCAAGCAGTTTCATGTACAAAGCCTTCATATCCTCCACCATCCGCTGATACTGAAAGCGGTCCCGCACAAATTCCCAACCGTGAAGAGTCATAGACTCATACATTTTCTTATCGGTAATGAGTTTCACTATGTTACGGCTCATGGTCTCAACATCCTGCGACGGTGAGAGTAGAGCGGTTTTGCCGTCAATCACTATATCGCGGATACCGCCTACATCGGTGCTTACAACCGGGCAATTCGATGCCTGCGCTTCAATAAGACACACCGGCGTCCCTTCATTCAGCGATGTAAGGACAAGCAAATCCAATCCGGCCATGATATCATCCACGTTTTTCTGCCACGAGGTGAAATGAACCAGCGTGTCCGTATCAGTGTTGTCATTAATGGCAATGCGTTTCTGAATGAAGCGGCGGCGGGTATCTTCGCAGGTGTCGCCATCGCCGACAATGAAATAACGCACTTTTCCCCGATACAGCGTATTAACGCGCTCAACAACATCGACAAACATGGCGTGGTTCTTCACCGGCACCATACGGCCGATAATACCAATGGCAAATTCATCGTTTCTGAGCTTGTATTTTTCACGAAACTGCGCACGCTTTTCGTCTTTGTTTTCCTGAAATTTTGTAAGGTCAAATCCATTGGCAATAACATGCACCTGGTCCTTGTCGCAAACTCTGAATCTGCTTGTCAGATCTGCTCTCTGCCGTTCACTCAACGCAATGATGGCATCGGTCTTCCGCGCCAGATTGCGCTCAATGGCTTTATAAACCGAACTGATCAGACTGTTGAAATACGCCTCGAAGACATGCCCGTGATAAGTATGAACAATAATCGGAACCTTCATGCTGTTTGCTGCACTGCGGCCCACAGCGCCGGCTTTGGATGCATGTGTGTGAACAATATGCGGTCTGAAATCGGCAATGATTTTTTTAATATCGCGATAGGCGGCTCTGTCAAGCAAAGGATTCATCGGGCGACGCATCGAATCAATTATGACGGGCTCAATGCCGAGTGAATGCGGAATATGCAACGAATCATGCTCATTCAGCTCGTTGGGACCACCAATCAGCAGGGTTTCAAAATCCGGCCCAAGATGCTTCGTCAGCTGCGATGCATTGTAAGTGGGACCGCCTAAATTAAATCTGTTTAAAATCCTTAATACACGTATCTTTTCAGCCATCACATAAATTTTTTCCACCAGTTCTGAAAAACAATAATTGACCAGATGAAACTCTGATCGCGCAATCCCTGCCCACGTTCCACCTGGTTTTTCAATCGCTGCATTTTTTCAGGGTAAAAAATTCCCTGATGCTTAATGAATTTCTCATCAAACCAATCATTCCGGATATTATCCAGCAAAGCACCATTCATCCATTTCCCGACAGGCACTTCAAATCCATGTTTGGGCCTGTGAATGATGCTTTCAGGTAAAATATCGCTGAACGAATCGGTCAGAATTTTCTTTGAATGCAATGAATCGAATTTCCATTTAGATGGAAGAGAGAAGGCAAAGTCAATTATTCGGTAGTCAAGAAATGGTGAACGTACTTCAAGCGAAGCTGCCATCGACATCAGATCGACCTTGCGGAGCATGTCGCCGGATAGAACAAGTCTGACATCGTTGTGCAACACAGAATTCATATCACCTGGATGCGAAAGATCCAGTCTGTTGCGCAACCGGTTCAAGCTGTAATGCTTTGATAAATGCAGCAAGTGCGATACTTCGCGGCCTGAATGAAAAGCAGCCAGAAACAGATACCGCTCTTCGGGCCGCATCGATGCCACCCTGCCCATTCGGCGTGCCTGACGCATTTTATCGGAAAACCTACTCCCACGGCCGAAAACGCCGGGAATGGCGGCCGCAGCCGTAAAAGCCATCATCTTTGCACGGTTTGCACGCGCAATCATAGCCAGCGCGCGGTGTTTCCGATATCCGCCAAAAATCTCATCGGCACCATCGCCCGATAATGCAACCGTTACATGCTGACGCACAAACGACGACAATACATTCACTGCAATGGCCGAGGAATCGGCAAATGGTTCGTCAATGTAATCCAGCACGGAGGGCAGCGCTTTCAGAAAATCGGACTCTGTGACCGGAATTATAGTGTGTTGTAATCCATGCTTTTGCGCCACTTCGGCAGCATAAGCCGATTCATCGTAATAGGGCGCATCGGGAAATCCGATTGAATAGGCCTGAATCTGCGAATTGTGCTGAGCAGCTAAAACGGATATCACCGATGAATCAATGCCTCCGCTAAGAAATGTTCCAAGTGGAACATCCGAAATCAGGCGCATGCGAACGCTATCGGAAAGCAAGGTCCTGAGCTGATCACAAGCATCCTGGTAATTGCCGCTGAACGCATCATTGCCAATGGAATAATATGATTGAAGTTCAATTGTGTCTTTCGTGACTATGGCATAATGAGCGGCCTGCAGCTTCTTAACTTCCTGAAAAATGGAATCTGGTTCCGGAATATATGTCAGTCTGAAATACTCGTAAACGCTCTGTTCATCAAGTGTGCGACGAATCGGATATTTCAAAATAGCTTTCATTTCCGAAGCAAAAACAAAGACCGATGCCTCGGAATAATACAACAATGGTTTCACACCGAAACGGTCACGGGCAAGCACCAGTCGCTGTTCCCATGAATCAAAAATACCTATGGCGAAAAATCCGTTGAAGGTTTCGAAACACTTTACATCATATTGAATGAACGATTTTAAAACAACTTCCACATCACCACTGGTATGAAAGGAATGTCCGAGTTTCTCAAGCTCTGTACGGATCTCACGAAAATTAAATATCTCTCCATTAAATACCAGCGTGTAACGTCCATCTTCTGAAACAAAGGGCTGATGCGATGCTTCGCTGGTATCGATGATAGACAGACGGGCATGCCCGAAAAGAAAATGATCGCCGCCTTTTATGGCGGAATAATCCGGACCACGCTGCCTGAGCGTTGAAAGCGCATCAGGAAGTGCATCAAAAAACTTTATTCCGTTTTCGTTATGTGAAAAAACGCCGGTAATTCCGCACATGATTTGGGGGGGTTGCGCGAATAAATTTTACAAATGAATTACTTCGCCGTAGGCTGCAGCAACTGCTTCCATCACAGCTTCGCTCATGGTCGGGTGCGGATGTACAGAATGGATAATGTCATGACCGGTCACTTTCATGTTACGTGCAACAACGGCTTCAGCAATCATTTCTGTTACGTTGTCGCCAATCATGTGCGCACCAAGCCACAGGTTTGTCTTTGCATCAAAAATCACTTTCACAAATCCGTCGGTATTGCCGGCTGCTTTTGCTTTGCCGCTGGCTGTAAAAGGAAATTTACCGATCTTGATTTCAAATCCGGCTTCCACTGCGGCTTTCTCGGTCATCCCTACTGATGCGACTTCGGGGAAAGTGTACGTGCAGCCAGGTATATTGCCATAGTCAAGCGGATGAACATCCATGCCGGAGATTTTCTCAACGCAGATAATTCCTTCGTGCGAAGCCACATGCGCCAGTGCAGGACCTTTAACGATATCGCCGATGGCATACACACCATCAACATTGGTGCGGTAATAATCATCCACCAGCACTTTGCCACGTTCAAAGGCGACGCCGGTTTCTTCAAGTCCTAGACCTTCGAGATTGGTGGCAACGCCAACTGCAGACAATACCACATCGGCGTCGAAAATTTCTTCGCCTTTTTTGGTATTCACATACACCTTGCATTTGTCGCCATTCTTATCCACTCTTGTCACTTCGGATGAAGTGAGAATATTCATTCCTACTTTCTTGAACGAGCGTTCGAGTTGTTTGCTCACTTCTTCATCTTCGACGGGAACAATGTTCGGCAGAAATTCAATCAATGTCACTTTTGTGCCGATGGTGTTGTAGAAATAGGCAAATTCGCTGCCGATGGCTCCGCTTCCTACAACCACCATGCTTTCGGGCTGCTGCGGCAGCGTCATAGCTTCGCGGTAGCCGATGATTTTTTCACCATCCTGCTTCAATGCAGGCAATTCCCGTGAACGTGCGCCGGTAGCGAGAATGATGTGGTTGGCCTCATACACGGTTGTAGTTCCATCATTTGCTGTGACTTCCACTTTTTTGCCGGGCAGCAGTTTCCCGAAACCGGGCAGAACTTCAATTTTATTTTTTTTGAACAGAAACTGAATGCCTTTGCTCATGGCATCGGCTACACCGCGGCTGCGCGATACGATGGCCGGAAAATCAGGTTTCACTTCGCCTTCGAGCTTAATACCGTAATCGGCCGCGTGCTTCATGTATTTATAGGCCTGAGCGCTTTTCATCAGCGCCTTGGTGGGAATACAGCCCCAGTTGAGGCAGATTCCGCCCACTTCGGCCTTTTCCACTACCGCTGTTTTCATTCCAAGCTGCGAAGCCCTGATGGCTGCTACATATCCTCCGGGACCACTCCCGATCACAATAACATCGAAATTCATAATCGCTGTATTTTTTTTCAAAGGTATAAATAAAAGAGAAATTGAAATGCGTTTGCAACCCGGCACGAACCTTGTGCCCTGCGGCGCCCTATGAAAAAACAGATACGCTTCCTTTTTTTTATTGCATCGGTCGGTCTGACCATTTTGTCGTGCCGCGCACAGAGCGATATTGATGACATTTTCCGTCCACGGATGCCTGAACAGATTGATACCATCTACTATCCTTTTTACAACGGCGTGCAAATGATCGAAGTGGATCATCTGGCCTATTGGGACCGGAAAATATTTTTTCTTGAGCAATCACAGCCACGCGCTATGTCGTACAGCATGCTCGAACCGCCTCCACCGCCCAATGAATATTTCTTTCGCGACAGCATCGGAAATATCATAAAAGCATTCAATACATTCTGGTCGCTTGAGTCACTCAATGCATTGTTCAAAGATGTGCCACTTGACAAAAGAAGCAACAACTTAATGCATCAGCTAATCCCGACACATGCCGGGAAATCTGCTTTTTCAGATGGAGTATGGCCCTACAGCCCGCAACCGATGCACTTTTTCAATGGGTTCTATAAAGTGTATAATTTTTCGAATGTTGATACAACTCATAAACCAGACTCATACTTTCAGGGAGATTTTAGTCCGTTTGCTAATTGCACAGTGGGGCTGATTGATTCTTTCGGCAATATCAAAGTCCCGATAAAATATGAAGCGCTCTGGCCGTTAAGAAACAACCTGCTGGTGCAACTCAACGGAAAGTGGGGCGTAATGGACAAGGAACAGAAAGAAATAATCCCAATAGAATACGATTCATACAATTGGGAAAGTCAGGAGCTGATTTCATTTGTAAAAAACGGTAAAATCAAAAAGCATTACCGCATTGATAAAAGCATTGTGCGAACCATCGGAGACTACGATGAGATTATCAATCCTGAATACATAAATCAATATCCGGTGACGATGGTGAAAAAAGACAGACGTATTGGCTTTATCGATTCATCGTATACCGAAGTTGTGGCGCCCGTTTACGAAATGTGTGAAAGCTTTTATGCCAGCGATCTGAAATTGGTCAGGGTTTTTCGCGACGGCAAATGGGGCTACATCAACAAACTGGGCAAAGAGGTCATTTCATGCAGCTTCGAAGACTCCGAAAATTTTGGACACGATGGTTATGCACTCGTGCAGTTCAATGGCGAAAGATTTTGTATCGATACGCTTGGAAACCGCATCGAAGCTTGTGATCACGTTGTGCAATGGCGAAAAACCAATGGGAATATTGTCAATCGCGGATATGTATATGGGCTCGTAAATAATCAGGGAATGGTAGTGATGCCGGTTATTTACGATCAGTTGTATAAAATGCCGAATGAAAAATTTTATCGCTGTAGCCGCAACAAATTGGTTGGACTCGCGAATGAAAAAGGAGAAATACTGCTTCCATGCGAATATGAGGAAATTGGCCAGTTCTGGAGAGATAAAAACATTGCAACCATTCGCCGGGATACAATGTATGGCGTAATTGATTCAAACTTCAAAATCATTATTCCCTGTGAATATGAATTGATTCAGGGCGATTTGACCGGTAACCTGATTTTCAAAAAAAATGGATTATTTGGATTAATGGATTTAAATACTACCATCTTGATCCCGGCTCTGTATCAGCAATTCAACGGGTTCAGGCAAATTATGTACACTCGAGATCCGAATCCATATGCAATGGTCATGCGCGATTCATTATATGGATATATCAACCTGAAGGGAAAAGAAGTCATTCCATGTAAATACAAACATCTTGGTTACGAAATTCACAACAATCGCGTTTTCTATCAGGAGAATAATAAATATGGATTTCTCGACACTACCGGAAAAGCAGTTGTGGCGCCGGTTTACGATCGTGTGTTTGATTTCATTATTGATGTCACCGCCGTTCAGAAGGGTGAAAAATGGGCGCTCATCAACGACAAAGGCAAATTAGTTACGGAATATATATACGACATGATTGTCGGTCACACCTGGTACGACCAGCAGTTCGTGGTGGTGTACCAAAATAAAAAATGCGGCATCATCGATAAAAAAGGGAAATTAATTCTTCCGATTGAATACGAAGCTATTCACGATTTCAGCCAGGCAATTGGCCTTAAGCCCGAATTTCGGGTGACAAAAAACGGGAGTACCTATTGGGAAAATGTGTTGTGAAAATGGCTGGTATTCAATTTCGTTTATTTCCAATTTTGCACATTACAACGAATGTATTTCCTAACCTCATTCAAGGCATCATAATCCCGAATGATACGGTCATAAAAACGCGATTGCCATTCAAAAGACGGATTGAATTGCCGGGCATGTTTCGAAACCGCCGATTTGTACGAACGGATAATGGTCGATATGGTCCCCGGTTTGGGCGAAATTCGTGACATAGACATATTTTTCGAATGACCATCCGTTGTATCCGATGCATCCGATTGGCCCGTAGAAACGTTACAATGTAACGTTTCTACGCACCCAACAACGGAATCATCAACGCAACCGGCATTGTCCGGTTTGTTGATAATTATTATCACATGAACATGATCCGGCATTACAACATATTCATCCACCATTGCAAATGGGAAATGGTCCGAAATTGATTTTAAAAATAATTCCGCGGTTTTACCAACATCATTCAAAACCATGGTCGGCACACCATTGTTGCAAACAATTTCACCAAAATAATGTGCTCGCCATTTTGTACAAATCGTTATATAATATGCTCCGTCGCTTCCATAATCATAACCTTGCAACCGAGTCGATCCTATGCGATATTTGTTTTGGAATTTTGCGCACATTTATTTATGAAATCATCATCAAAAATTCACCTTCGTCAATAATCTTCACTCCAAGCTTTTCTGCAGCCTGACGCTTGGCCGGGCCCATATTGTTTCCTGCAAGCAGGTAATTTGTTTTTGCCGAAACGGACGAGGCTACCTTGCCGCCATTGACTTCAACAATTTTCTTCAG
>CAZJOL010000047.1:9346-14805 GCA_964547605.1 uncultured Bacteroidaceae bacterium
ACTTTTTCAAACGGAACCGATTTTGAACTTTCAATTCCCTTCAGAATATTTTCAACACTCTTTTCCTGAAGCCGCACCACACGCGTCTTTCCGGTGGCTTCATCAGTCATCGCCTTTTCAAGACCCAGCAACTGTTCAGCTCTGAGCGAATATAAATCAGCTACATTTTTAATCAGCTTTTTGTCATATAAAAGCTCAACCTTTCCCTCGCCAAGACTATCTATATTCATGGCCTTGCGCGAAATGAAATGCTCGATTTTCCCTTTTATCTGTGGCGGACATTCCATATCATTTGGGCAGCACCATGCCGCTTCGCCTTCATTGCGCTGAAGCGGTGTCCCACATTCCGGACATTGCTTCGCATACTCAAATGGCACGCTGTCAGCAGGACGCAATGACAATTCAACTCCTGTTATTTTCGGAATGATTTCACCACCTTTTTCAACATACACCGAATCGCCGATGCGCACGTCCAGCTGCGAAATGATATCGGCATTGTGCAACGATGCGCGTTTTACTGTAGTGCCTGCAAGCTGCACCGGATCGAGGTTTGCAACGGGTGTAACCACTCCGGTTCGTCCTACCGAAAATTCAACCGACAATAATTTTGTACAGGCGGCTTCGGCTTTATATTTATAGGCAACAGCCCAGCGCGGCGATTTC
Source organism: uncultured Bacteroidaceae bacterium (assembly GCA_964547605.1). Lineage (GTDB taxonomy): Bacteria > Bacteroidota > Bacteroidia > Bacteroidales > DTU049 > GWF2-43-63. The sequence goes on from CAZJOL010000047.1 coordinate 10,010, forward strand.
GCGGTATAGCCCATCTGTTCCTGAAGCGCAATATCATTGGCTTTGATAACGGCTCCGTCAATGGCAAACGGAAGATTATTTCGTTTTGCCGACCATTCTTCAAGATAGGCGTTCACCGCATCAACACCTTTGCAGCGACGAATGAAATCGTGAATTTTAAAACCCCATGTCTTTGCTTTCTGCAACACATCGAAATGTGTGTCGGCAACAACTTCATCGCTGATGAAAGAATACAGCATGCAATCGAGACCACGAGCTGCAACCTCCGATGAGTCCTGAAGTTTCAGCGTTCCTGATGCTGCATTGCGCGGATTGGCAAATGGCTCATCGCCGTTATCCAGTCGCTCCTGATTCATTCTTTCAAACGAAGAAAACGGCAGAATGATTTCACCACGCATTTCAAACAACTGCGGAAAACCGCTTCCCATGAGGCGCATAGGGATACTGCGTATTGTTTTCACATTGGCAGTAACCACATCACCACGGCTGCCATCGCCACGTGTGACCGCACGCACCAGCAATCCGTTTTCATACACCAGACTAATGGCAACGCCATCATATTTGGGTTCACATGTAAACTCAACATCATCTCCGCCTGCCTTGGTACAGCGGGTGAAAAAATCATTCAGCTCTTCAACGGAATAGACATTCGATAGTGAGAGCATCGGGAAAATATGATCAGCGCTATCAAATTGTTTGGTTACCTGCCCGCCGACACGCTGCGTAGGGCTGTCTGGTTCAGTATGTCCGGTTTCCTTTTCAAGTTGCTCCAGTTCCTTGAGCAGCATATCAAAATCATAGTCCGAAATTTCGGGCCGGTCCTTTGAATAATACAAAAAGGTATGCCGGTTCAGTTCTGCCGTCAGGAACTTGATTCGGTCCAGTTTTTCGCTCTCGGTCATATCCATAATTGCTTAAAAAAGATTGGTATCAATGTTTTCAAAATCCGATATTAAATAATATAAACGCATAGCCGACTATAAAACCAACCAAAATGTTGATGAATTTCGCAATTAAAAAACTCTTCTGCGATTCTGCCAGCAGCGGCAAAGCGCCATGTCCGTCCTGCACAATGCTCGATCCCATCAGCACTCCAAGCGGAATATAGCCGCCTGCAAACATGGTCACAAACACCATGTGCGGCCCCGATTCGGGGATGATTCCAATCAGGCAGGCAATCAATAAAAGAGTGACCGGATTTTCCTTCATCCACATTTCGGCATTGAGCTCCGGAAGAGCAAATTCAATGAGAATGAGCGCTCCGAATGTCCAGAGAAAAACTTTCAGGAAGTGTTTCTTAATCACATGACCCCACAGGTGCTCATTGATAAAATGGTCGGGCAGACGGAACGAAGCAAGCAAAGTTAAAAAGGCAAGTCCGGCAAAAATATAATTGATGTATTCTTCGAAATGGAAATGCTTCATAACGGAGTGCTCGCCTTCTTCGTGCCCGTGCATATCAGTACCGAAAACAAGATTCAAAATCACCAGTGCAAGTCCGAAAATAAGCAGTGCACGCGGGAAAGTAATATTCTTCAGGTTGTTTCGTAACGACGATTTTTCGTGCTCATGTGTATGATCATGCTGATGAATTTCAAAATGATTTTCGCGCACCATAATTGTCTTTTTCCTGAAAATAAAATGAACGGCATATCCCACCAGTATTGCAATAACAGCTAATCCGATATGAATAAAAACCGTCTGAAGCGGGAACATTGAAAACATGAGAAAAGCCTCATCGCCCGAGGTTGCAATCAATGTAGCCACCAGCGCACCAAAGCCAACGTTTCCGTGTGTGAACAACGATACAATAAAAAAGGTTCCGAAACATCCGGGTAAAAGCCCCATCACTGTTCCCAGCATGATCTGGCCGGTGACATTCTGCTGCATTCTGCTCAGCCATTTTCCCTGACTGCGCACATTGATAAACTCAATCATCAGCATCATCACCAGCACAATGCCGGTCAGTGTCAATGCGGTATGCAAAAGCGACAGAATCATTTCCATATTAAAACATTTCAACACAAAAGTAATGTTTAAAAATTGAATTGTATATTTTTAAATGACAAGAATCCGTTTATCATATTAATAGTGAGTACAATTTTTTATCTTTGCGTTTGATGAAGTTGCTGAAGGCATTGTTGTTGGTCGTTTTCATTAGTCAGTTGTCCGCAAACGCGCAAACGACTGATGTGCCATTGCTTTCACCGGCACAGGCCAGATCCGATGTTTCGTATTTCGAAAATATATTTTTCAGCGCCCACATCGATTTGCAGCTGGTTTGCGACACTTCTCTTCTACGATTCCGAATAGACACTTTGCGCTCGGGAATAACTGACTCAATAAGTGCCTCTGAGCTCTATCGGAGACTGATGCCTGTATTCAGCTCCATACGCGACATTCACTGCGCACTGAATCTGCCTCCCGAAAGCAACGATTACCTGCAGGGCGGAAACCTCTATCTTCCGCTCAATGTTTTCTGCAGCAACGGCAACCTGTATGTCCGCGAAGATTATTTCGACTCTTGTATCACCGGCAGCAAAATAATCAGCATCAACAACACCTGCATCGACTCCATTTATCCGCTGCTCATGATGCTTTCATCATCAGAAGGCAACAACATGCACAGCCGTGAAAAAATTGCGGAATACTATTTCACATCTGTCTATCCGCTGTATTTTGCCGTTGATTCAATCAATGAAATTCTGGTCGAAGCTGAAAGTGATACAATTAAGTGCTGGCTGCCCGGAGTCAATGCAAACGAAGAACCTTATCACAGCTATTTTGCTGGCGACAATACGGAAAGTGAATATCCGTTTTCGTTTGGTTTTTCGAAAGACCGCACCATTGCCTACATCCGGATTACATCTTTCATGAGCGGCGATCCGGGTGAATACCGCTACTTTTTGCACAACGCATTCAGACACATCCACGCGCGTCAGCCCAAAGCGCTCATTCTCGATCTGCGTCACAACGGCGGCGGTTTTGCCGATTACGGAAAACTGCTGACGCGTTTTCTGATGCAGGAACCATTCACATATGTAAACTATCTTGTTTCAAAATCAAGCAGGGTTGTGCAGCGCGAAATCATCCGGCAGACCCCGTTACAACCCGAAATTGTAAGAATGATGCAATACACTTTCGGCAACAAAGCCATGCGTGTACTTTGGAAGAAAACGGATGGGGTTGTCGATACAACCTACGAAAAAACAGTGAAGCCCATTCGTTCATTACAAAACTATAACGGATTCCTGGTTGTGATGTTCGATGGAATGAGCGCTTCAACAACAGGGCTTGTCTGCAATACACTCCGGAAACGTCCGAATACACTTTTAGCAGGGCTGCCGGCCGGTTGCGCTGTTTCAGGCACCTTCGGTCAACCCACATCGTTTGAACTTCCCAACAGCGGAATCAATGGCATGATCAGCGTTCTGCGTTTCAATCAGGATACCGTCCCATGCGTGCTCACACCCATTATGCCCGATCTGGAACTGCGCGAAAATCCCGAAGACATCGTGACAGGCAGCGACTCACAACTGAAAGAAATAATCGGTCTGATCAGAAAAAGAATCAGTGAACAATGAAAAATGTACTGCTGGTATTATTGTTTCATGTTTGTCTTCTGCCGGCAGGAGCACAAAACACCTTGCTTCGTCAGTCAATCGACGACCTGAAAAGCGATCCGTATCTTAAACAAAGCAACTGGGGCGTGATAGTCTTCAACTGCGAGCAGAAAAAAGTGATTGAAGAATACAATGCAGACAGTTTATTGATACCCGCTTCCATTGTTAAGCTCACTTCCACATCAACGGCATTGGATGTGCTGGGCGATACTTTCCGCTTTGTCACCCGTGTATATATCGACGGCGAGATTGGCTCTGACAGCGTTCTGCATGGCGACCTGAATATAGTCGGCGGTGCTGATCCCACCATCGGGTTCCCGTTTTTTACCAAGGAAAAATTCATTGACTCATTGTATGCAGCCCTCACCAGAAGCGGCATTAAAACAATAGAAGGAAATGTGAACGGGTACGCCGGAATATTCGATTCACTGATCATTCCTGACACATATCCCGATGATGACCGCGGCAACTACTACGGAGCCGGCACTGCAGGCCTTATCTGGGATGGAAATGCCCTGACGCTTTCGTTCAACACGCCCGCCACTTTTGGTGCAAAAACGACTTATGTTTCAGCATTTCCTGCATTTGAGCAATTTGTTCTCGAAAACAAAACCACAGCAGGCCGCAGCGGAACCGGCGACAACAGCATAGTCTGGGGCGATCCGTTCGACTTCACCCGCATCATCGACGGTACGTTGCCTCCCGGAAAAAGCAACTTTGAGGTATATGGATCAACACCAGATCCGGCGCTGGGTTTCGCACTTGCTGTACGATCGTTTCTGGAGAAAAAAGGGATAACGTTTTCAGGAACCTGCAGCGGACAATACCGCAATAACGGGCATTACGGAACGCCGCTGATTAGCTATTATTCACAGCCATTGTCCGAAATCATTCAATACACAAACAACAAAAGCTACAACGTTTCAGCTGAAACCTGCCTGAAAATGTCCGGATTGAAAAAATATGATGCCGGCACCTGGGAATGCGGACTGAAAGCGGTTTACGACCTGCTCGGCGAAAACAGCGTTCAGAAAAACGGAATGGAATTGCACGATGGCAGCGGACTTTCGAAAGCCAACCGTGTTTCGCCGAAAGCCATGGGCACATTCCTTATGAATATCCGCACAGAGCCCTGGTTTGAAACTTTGTATGCATCGCTGCCCATTGCCGGCG
>CAZJOL010000048.1:0-7037 GCA_964547605.1 uncultured Bacteroidaceae bacterium
ATTTATTGGTGCGAGTTGCGGCAGACATCAGGCACCTGGAGCATGTATCAGCAGGGAATTTATCAGCCCGACAGCGATACCCGCTGGATGAGCAGTGCGGCTATGGATGACAATGGCAGTATTGCCCTTTGTTATGCAAAATCATCAACCACACTTACCCCTGGATTGTATTATACCGGCAGGTTGGCTTCGGATCCCCTTGGAACTATGACATTCGCTGAGGCCACTGCCATTGCCGGAACCGCATCGCAAAGTGGTGAAAATCGCTATGGTGATTATTCACAAACTTCGCTCGATCCCGATGGAATCACTTTCTGGCATACAGGTCAGTATTGCGCTACAGCCAGCGGCCAGGAAACACGCATCTATTCATTTCAGTTGCCTGCAGGTACTTCAACTGATGTGAGCAACTTCGATGCAGCAGCTGTTTCTTCTTCCGAAATTGATTTGAGCTGGACGCTGAACAGCAGCAGTAATCCGGTTCTGATTGCATGGAACACAACCAATACATTCGGAACCCCTACAAACGGAACTGCCTATGCTGCAGGTAATACTATCACCGGTGGAGGAAATGTGATTTATTATGGATCTGCAACCACGTTTAATCACACCGGACTGAATGCTTCCACTACTTATTATTACAAGGCATGGAGCAACACCGGAAGTTACACCTGGAGCACTGGAGTCACTGATAATGCCACAACGCTTGCTGCAGGCGGAACAACCTATCCGTTTACACTTGATTTCGAATCTTCAACCGATTATACCACTGATTTTGCTCCATGGACCACTTCAGATGTGGATGCCAAGACAACCTATTCGAGTGGTGACGCCGTTTTCACGGGCGAAGGTACCGCCTTTGCCTACATGTGCATGAATCCTTCGCTTTCTGGCTGGACTGCAGCACAGGGTGATGCCGCCCACGGTGGTTCGCGCTGTGGAATGGCCATTTGTCCTTCCGATGGCTCCCAAAGCGATGACTGGTTTATTTCACCTGCGATGGCGCTGGGCACAAATTCCAGTTTCTCTCTCTGGGTACTCAGTCCTAAACCCAGCACCTGGGGCAATGATTCATATCAGATCATGGTTTCAACCACCGACAACCAGGTTGCAAGTTTTACGGCTTTATCCTCGGTGGTGGAAGCGCCTGCAACCTGGACTCAGCACACATATAGTCTGTCGGCTTATGACAATCAGACAATATATCTGGCGATCAGACATGTATCTACTGACATGTTCATGTTCTGGATGGATGACCTGCAGTTTAACTCAACAGTAGCTGCCGGTACCGCTGCAACCATCGATACAGATCCTGCAAGCACTTCAGCATGTCCCGGAACATCGGTTTCTTTCACGGTTACAGCAACAGGCAGCGCCACGATTACCTATCAGTGGCAGAAAAACGGAGTAAATATTTCAGGAGCAACCTCTTCGACATATACCATCGCTTCAGTAACAGCCAGTGACGCTGCAACCTACCGCTGCATTGTCACCAACTCATATGGAACCGATACCAGCAATGGCGCAGTGCTGACGGTTAATGCTGCAACAACCATTACATCGCAGCCGGCCAGCGTTAATGTTTATGAGGGAGACGATGTTACTCTGACCGTAGGTGCATCAGGTGGTTCACTCACTTATCAGTGGAAGAAAAACAATGTGAACATTTCGAATGGCGGCAATATCTCTGGCGCAACGAGCGCAACACTGCAGATTCTGAATGTTACAACTACAGATTATGGTACTTATACCTGCGTTGTGACCGGCACCTGCGGTAGTGTGACCAGCAGTGGTGCCGTATTGACCGTTCTGACGGGTGTAGCTGAAAATGAGTCGGACAAACCGGACATTTACCCGAATCCATCATCAGGTGTATTCAATATCAGACTGGGTGATACACAGGCATCGGGAGAATACTATGTTTATGACACCGAAGGCAAGCTGATACTCTGGAAGAAGTATTCTGAGCAAAACGAAATCAGTATTGATCTGCATGGTCGTGCGCAGGGAACCTATCTTTTCAGGATTGATGTTAACGATATGACGTATTTCAACAGATTGATACTTAAAGATTAACAAAGTAAATCTGAAACAAAAGGGCGGACTGGCAACAATCCGCCCTTTTTAATTAATTATAAGGTACAGCTTTGGGGTTGAAGATGTAAACTGCAGATATTCAGAAAAATAAAGGCGATTTAAGTATTATTTCTCAACCTAAATTTTGCCATGAATTATAAAATACGTTTCTTTGCACCTTGTTTTACTAAAATCAGGAAAACATGTCAGAAATTGCAGAAAAAGTAAAAGCCATTATCGTTGACAAATTAGGCGTCGACGCAGCTGAAGTTAAACCAGAAGCCAGCTTCACAAATGATCTGGGCGCAGATTCTCTCGACCAGGTTGAACTGATCATGGAATTCGAAAAAGCTTTCGAACTCCAGATTCCGGACGACCAGGCAGAAAAGATCGGCACCGTAGGTGAAGCGATCAAGTACATTGAAGAAAACAAAAAGTAAAAACTGTATTTGATGAATAAAAGGCGAGTTGTAGTAACTGGCCTTGGCGCAATTACTCCGATTGGTAACACTGTCCCTGAATTCTGGGACAGTTTACTTAACGGAGTAAGTGGTTGTGGAACGATTACCAGGTTTGATGCATCAAAATTCAAGACACAGATTGCCTGTGAAGTAAAGAATTATGATTCAACCCAGTTTTTTGACCGGAAAGAGGTCAGAAAATATGACTTGGTTTCTCAGTTCGGAATCATAAGTGCCAATGAGGCCATTAAAGACTCAGGTTTAAACCTTGAGCAGGAGGATTGTTCACGCATTGGTGTAGTTTGGGCCAGTGGTATTGGCGGATTGATCACTTTTTACGAAGAGATCTCCGAATTTTCCAAAGGCGACGGCACACCACGCTTCAATCCTTTTTTCATTCCTAAAATGATTGCAGACATTACTGCCGGTCATATCAGCATGATTAACGGCCTCAAAGGCCCTAATTATTGCACCGTTTCTGCATGTGCATCTTCGGCCAATGCTATTGCTGATGCCATCATGCTTGTGCGGCACGGATATGCCGATGTGATGGTGGCTGGTGGCTCCGAAGCAGCAGTAAACCAGGGTGGTGTTGGTGGCTTTAATGCCATGCACGCTCTTTCCACACGTAACGATGATCCCAAAACAGCTTCCCGTCCTTTCGACAAGGACCGCGATGGTTTTGTCCTGGGTGAAGGCGGTGCCGGAATTATTGTTGAAGAGTATGAACATGCAGTAAAACGTGGTGCAAAAATCTATGCAGAGCTGGTCGGTTTTGGCCTTTCGGCCGATGCTCACCACCTGACTGCTCCGCATCCGGAAGGAGAAGGTGCACGCGCTGCCATGCTCACTGCTATCAAAGATGCTGGTATTACTCCGCAGGATGTGGAACACATCAATACCCATGGAACTTCGACTCCGGTTGGGGACATTGCTGAACCAAAAGCCATTGTTTCACTTTTTGGTGAACATGCACCCAAAATATCAATCAATTCAACGAAGTCGATGCATGGGCACCTGCTCGGTGCAGCCGGCGCTATTGAGTCGATTGCGGTGGTTCTTTCACTAAAGAATGGCATTATTCCGGCAACAATCAATCATTTCACCGATGATCCGGAAATTGATTCATCCCTTGATTTCACTTTCAACAAGGTAAAAGAACGTAATATCACCTATGCTCTGAGCAATACTTTTGGCTTTGGTGGTCACAACGTATGCCTTGCGTTCAAAAAATTTGAATAGTGAGAATTTTCAGAAAGAAACACGCTAACGAACTTTCAAAAAGCATAAGAAATATTTTCGGGTTTCGGCCCGGAAATATTTTTTTATACGAGCTCGCATTTATGCACAAATCTGCCCATGTGGAACGCAATGGCCGTGAAATTTCCAATGAGCGGCTTGAGTATCTTGGCGATGCCGTTATCAGCGTTATCGTGGCTGATTATTTATTTAAAAAATTTCCATTTGCCGATGAAGGAAGTCTGACTGAGATGCGGTCGAGAGTGGTCAGCCGGAATTCGCTCAATAAAATAGCTGAAAAGCTTGGTATCGGACGTCTGGTCACCATGAGCAGCGTCCCTGTCAGCAACGCCTACACGGGCAACGCGCTGGAGGCCTTTTTTGGCGCAGTTTATCTTGACAAGGGTTATTCTTTTGCGCAGAATCTGCTCATCAGTTTTATCTTCGGAAGAAGAATAGATGCTGAAACAATCATTGCTACCGAAACGAATTTTAAGAGCAAGCTTATCGAATTCTGTCAGAAAGAAAAACTAAGTCTTGATTTTAATATTGTGGATGAAATTCAGGCTGGGCGCAAGAAACAGTATGTGTGTGAAGCCCGGATCAACGGCGAAACACGCAGCCAGGGCATTGACTACAGTATAAAAGGTGCTGAGCAAAACGCGGCTGAGAAAGCGCTTGAGTCAATGCGAAATGGCGCTGAGTAATAAGTTGGATCAGATCCAACTTTAAAAATTTTCGGATTATTTTCCCGAGGCCTTTTTCTTCTTTTCCCATGCAGCCAGCGCCTGCTGATATTTGCGGGCATTTGCACTATGCTGACTTGATGTCACGGCAAAATTGTGATATCCCGAAAAGTCTTCTCTGGCGCAGAAATACATGTAGTCGTGATGTGTGTAATTCAACACCTTGTCAATCACCGTTGCGTCTGGCAGATTGATGGGTCCAGGGGGAAGACCTTCGTAAATATATGTGTTGTAAGGTGAATCGAATTCAAGATGTTTTTTCAGCACACGGGTGATTGTGAAGTCACCAATTCCAAATACGACAGTTGGATCGGCCTGCAGCTTCCAGCCTTCTTTCAGACGGTTGATATATACACCGGCAATTTCATCCATCTCATCGCTTTTGTTTGTCTCGCCTTTTACAATCGAGGCCAGCACTGAAACTTCTTCAGGAGTGAGCCCAATGCTTTCAGCTTTTTTAAAACGATCGGCAGTCCAGAATTTTTTCCACTCCGAATGCATGCGGTCGATAAACTGATCGGCACTTGTATTCCAGTATAATTCATACGTATTAGGAATGAACAACACAAGAAAATTGTCTTTGTTCAATCCGAATTTTTCAGCGGTTTTTTCATCATTCAATATTTTCAGCAATGATTCTTCGCCGCATTCCAACTGCGCTCCGATGCGTTCAGCCAGCTCTTCGCGGGTACGTATGTTGTTGAAAGTGATTTTCACGGGCACCTGACGTCCGCTGGCAAACATGTTCACCAGTGCATTATTGCTCATACCCGCAGTAATCTGATATCGTCCAGGCTTATATTTTTTATCGAGGTTTTTATATTCAGCCAGCATTTTAAATGAAGAAAAACTCTTCAGTACATCATGCTTTTTCAGCGTGTCATACAGGTTCTGAATGTTTCCGCCGGTCGGCAGATAAATTATTTTTTCCGTTTTTGCTTTCAGATTTACATTGTCACTGAAAGCTTTTGAATAGACATACCAGACCGCTGAAACACCGACAATCAGCAATACGGTAAGAATAATGAATATTACTTTTTTTTTCATACCCTGTGATTAGGATTTATAAACTGAAGTGTGGCTTCATCGTGAAACTGATTGTCATGGAATATCCATTCCCTTTTAATGCAGGTCTGTTCGAAGCCGGCTTTGAGAAACAGTTTCATGCTGTTATTATTTTCAACAAGCACGTTGCACCATAGCTGATGCAGCTGCACTATTTTGAAAAGATATTGGATCAGAACGCGCAATGCGTCGGCGGCCAGGCCTTTGCCGCGAAATTCTGCATGCAGGAATATCCCGATTCCTGCCCGTTTATGCAATGGATCGTACTCGAATACATCGAGCAGCCCTGCTCTGTTTTTTGTGGCAATATCAATAATGACAAGCCGCAATTGGTGGTCAGTTACAAGATTTGAAGCCGATTCTGTTACAAATCGTTCAATGTCTTCGGTACTGAAAGGCGATGTGTTACCACTCAGATGCCAGTACCGCTCATCGTTTTCGATGTCAAGCATGAATTGAACATCTGACATGTCGGGTGTTCGGAGAAATGCAACAGAGCCATTCAGCATAACAAATCAGAAATAGTTTGAGGTGAATACATGACGTGCAGGACCTTCGAGCCAAAGCAATCCGTTTTGTTCATCTACGCGCAGAAGTCCGCCCACAGCATGAATGGTAACCGGAAACGACAGTCCGAAAAACGCGTTCGCAACCAATGCGGAGGCGGTGATTCCGGTGCCGCAGGCCAGCGTTTCGTCTTCCACTCCACGCTCGTAGGTGCGGATGTACAACTCGTTATTTTTTAATGAAACAAAATTGATGTTGGCACCATCGGGAAACAACTGTCTGTTGTGACGCAGCTTTGATCCTTCGGTTTTCACATCAATGACGCTGATGTCATTTACCATTCTCACATTGTGCGGAACACCGGTATTTGCAAAATATGACCCATCCTCAATTTCAGCAGGTGCGGAACTTACGCGCAGAGTAACACGGACAATCCATTCGTGCGCGTTTTCGCTGACCATGACACCCTGATGCAGGCCATCACTGGCTTCGAATGAATCAGTGATGTTGCAGTATTTTTTTGAAAAAGCAAATGCAAACGCACAGCGGGCACCGTTTCCGCACATTTCAGCTTCTTTGCCGTCGGAATTGAAATAAACCATTCTGAAAGATGCTTCTTTCGATTTTTCAATCAGAATGAGCCCATCGCCCCCGATTCCGGTATGTCTGTTACATACCGCTTCGATTTCTTTCTCCGAAAAATTCTCTTTGTTTTCAAAACAATCGATGAGAATAAAATCATTGCCGGCTCCGTGAAATTTGTATGCTGTTTTCATGCAAATTTATTTTTGGGCGGCATCGATTCTCGAATGTGTCTGCCCAGAAGTTACCGGAGCCAATCCGGAAAACTCTGATGAATTCGGAACAGCGTACCAGAGCTGCTTTTCGCGGATATAAAGAATATTGTCAATCTGTAAAAATGCAGTTGTATTTTTCGGATTCA
>CAZJOL010000048.1:7137-14443 GCA_964547605.1 uncultured Bacteroidaceae bacterium
CCGCTCATTTCAATCAGCTGATTCCACTTGTTGAGATAATATAAACTGTCAATGTCCTGCAATGAACTGTCAAACAAAATACGCGGGAACCCGGTCAGATTATAGAGCGGGGGTATGGAATCGTTGCTGACCAAAGCGGTATTTCTGCTCATCGTTTCCTGCTCATCGTTGGTGACGAGCAGATAGGTGAAATATGCGCCCAGCATCAATGCAGCACCCATGATCATTCCGGTAATAAATGAACGCGTCAGATGTATTCGATGATGTTTGCTGCCGTCTCCTGTCATTGAATTGAATATGGTCGTAATGACAAATTGTCATTTTGTCCTGCAAAATTACACAATTTATTTCGATGGGAATTTTTTTTTAAACATGCCGGAAAGCCCATAAACACAATAAAGACAGCCAATCACCGTTATCCGTCTTGATTCTGAAAGGAACAAAATTTGAAAAGTCAGGAAAAACAGTTGACTATGAAAAAGAGAGAATTTGCGACCCGGCTGATGACCGGAGTGTTTTTTTTACTTCTTTCGACAGGTATAATGCTGGCTGAACCCGCAATGAAACCTGCTCCCGGCGATCCTGTTGATTTCACGATGGCAGCTGAGAAATCCGTGCCGGCTGTGGTTCACATCAAAACTTCCTTTACGCGCAAAAACGCGTACTACGATGATTTCTTTGCGCCCTTCTACAACTTTTTCGATGTGCAGCCCTTTTCGCAACAATATCCGATAAATGCTACCGGCAGCGGGGTGATTGTCAGCGATGACGGATACATTGTCACCAACAATCATGTTGTACAGGAAGCTGAACAGATAACGGTTATTCTGAATGATAAAAGGGAATATTCTGCCAGCGTTGTCGGGCTCGATCCAACTACCGATCTGGCATTGATTAAGATTGATGAGAAAAATCTTCCGTTTCTGGTTTTCGGAAATTCCGACCAGGTGAAAATCGGTGAATGGGTGCTGGCTGTTGGAAATCCATTCAATCTGACAAGTACTGTGACGGCCGGCATTGTGAGCGCCAAAGCCAGAAACATCAATATCCTCGGCGGAGGTAGTTCGGTTGAATCTTTTATTCAGACCGATGCTGCTGTCAATCCCGGAAACAGCGGAGGTGCGCTTGTGAATACAAAGGGAGAGCTGGTTGGAATTAATGCTGCCATTGCAAGCAATACCGGTTCTTACTCGGGATATTCCTTTGCCATTCCTTCCAATATTGCCAATAAAGTAGTTTCTGACCTGAAGGAATACGGCATGGTGCAAAGAGCTTTTCTGGGCGCCGATATTGTTGATATAACAGCAGCTACGGCCAAACAATATGGACTTTCCAGTATGAAAGGTGTTTATGTTTCAGTAGTGAGTGATGGTGGTGCGGCGGGCAATGCTGGAATTGAGGTCGGAGATGTGATTCTTTCAGTCGCCGGCGAAGAGGTAAACAGCTCAAGCCGCCTTCTGGAGCTGATTGCCGAAAAACATCCGGGCGACAAGGTAATCATGCAGATTGAGCGCGGTAGTAAAGTCCTGTCAAAACCCGTAACGCTGCTGAACCGTCGTGGCGAAGAATCCTTGCTGAAAAAGGAAGACCCCGCATCATCCACTTTTATGGGAGCGACATTCACAACGCCTGATCAGGAAACTTTGTCGCGCCTGCGCCTGAATAATGGCATGCAGATTTCAGCCCTCGCCGACGGAGCCCTGAAAAACGCAGGTATTAAAGAAAGTTTTATTGTGACCAAAATCGATCAGACCATCATTTACGCCATGGAGGATGTCGAAAGCGCGTTGTCCGGAAAGACGGGCGGCGTTCTGATTGAAGGTGTTTACCCGAATGGCATGAAGGCCTATTATGGATTTGGGTTGTAAGCTGTTAAAAACAGCCAAAATACCTTGGTTTTTGGAATTAAAAGTCTTACCTTTGTACACTATTTGCAAAATTTGCGCAACATGCTGTAAATCAGCATTTTAACAAAATACGTTATGAGACAACTCAAGATATCTAAATCAATTACAAATCGTGAAACCGCCTCGCTTGACAAATATCTTCAGGAAATTGGGAAAGAAGAACTCATAACGGCCGAACAGGAAGTGCTTCTTGCCCAGCGAATCAAGCAGGGTGACCAAATTGCACTTGAGAAACTTACACGGGCCAATCTGCGTTTTGTTGTGTCTGTCGCCAAACAATATCAGAATCAAGGTTTGAGTTTACCCGATCTGATCAATGAAGGGAATCTTGGCCTTATTAAAGCCGCTCAGCGTTTTGATGAAACCCGCGGATTCAAATTCATTTCCTACGCTGTATGGTGGATTCGTCAGTCCATTCTCCAGGCATTGGCCGAACAGTCTCGTATTGTACGTCTGCCGCTGAATCAGGTGGGATCGCTTAATAAAATTTCAAAAGAAGCATCGAGACTCGAACAGCGGTATGAGCGTCCGCCTTCAGCGGAAGAAATTGCACGCAGTCTCGATTTGCCTGAGGACAAAGTGATGGAAACAATGCGCTTGTCCGGACGTCATGTGTCGGTCGATGCGCCTATCGTCAGCGATGATACTACCAGCATGCTTGATGTGATGGTCAATTACGATGCCCCCCGTGCCGATCAGAATCTTATAAGCGAAAGTTTGTCGCGCGAAATTGAACGTTCGCTGGCTACACTGAGCGAAAAAGAACGCGATATCATCAATCTGTATTTTGGCATTGGCGTCAATCACAGCTGGACACTCGAAGAAATCGGTGTGCATTTCGATCTCACACGCGAACGCGTCCGTCAGATCAAGGAAAAAGCGCTACGTCGCCTGAAACATAATTCCAAAAGCAAGTTGCTGAAGACTTATCTGGGATAAGGCACTTGATGTGTAGCTTTGGTACTACCTGTTTTTGTGAAAAATTTTCCCGACGTCCGGAGGATGTCGAACAATAATAGCGTCCGGCGACAGCCGAATGTCTTATAGCATACCATAATTGGACCCTGCAGGGGTCCAAAATATCGGAATCTTTATCCCGGCTTCGCCGGGCTATTATTGTTTGACCTGCGCTGCAGGTCAGAAACATTTTTCCAAGAACAGCACCTGATTTCAATTGGCGCTCATGTCTGAAAAATGTGGGTGTTGTGACAGCTTCGGTTACGCTAATTATTGTACTTTTGAGCGATAAATATTTCGTCGTGGGCAATCTCCGTAGTTTGGCAGGACAAACAGCCGTGTATGGCATCAGCAGCATTGTTGGCCGCCTGCTTAATTATTTTCTGGTACCCATGTACAGCCGTGTTTTTCTTCCGGAAGAATCGGCCGTGTATGTCGAAATGTATGCGTATGTCGCATTCTTCATCGTCATTCTCACATATGGAATGGAAACTGCTTTTTTCAATTTCAACCAGAAAGAAGAGAATAAAAACCGCGTCTATTCCACAGCACTCACTTCGCTTTTTACAACGAGTGCGTTGTTTATCGCTGCTGCGCTGATTTTTGCGCAACCGATTGCCTCCATGCTTCGCTATGGCGACCATCCCGAGTACATTCAATACTTCGCACTAATTGTCGGTCTCGACGCTTTTACAAGCATTCCTTTTGCCAGACTCCGCGCCGAAAACAAGGCTTTTCGCTTTGCCATCATCAAACTGATCGGCATTTTTGTAAATATCGGGCTGAATCTCATTTTGCTTTTACTGGTGCCTTACCTGTACAAAAACTATTCGTGGGGACCAGAGATGTTGTCGTGGATCTGCGATGGAGAGCCGGTTGTGGGACATATTTTTGTGTCAAACCTTGTCGCTTCTGTGGTTGTTTTTGTTTTGCTGATTCCTGATATTTTTAAAATCAGATTTGGTTTTTCTTTTTCACTGCTGAAACGGATGTTGTCGTACGCTGCTCCACTGCTGATTCTTGGGTTGGCCGGCATCGCAAACGAAACAGTTGACCGTATTTTATTGAAATATATTCTGCCCAAAGATGTGGCCATGTATCAGCTGGGGATCTATGGTATGTGTTTTAAAATCGCCATTGTGATGTCCATTTTCGTGCAGGCATTCCGCTATGCAGCCGAACCTTTCTTTTTCGCACGGCAGAAAGATGCGGATGCAAAACAAACCTATGCCGACGTGATGAAATATTTTGTCATCATCATGACGGCCATGTTTCTGGCCATCATTCTGTATATGGACATTGTAAAATATTTTGTCGGCGAAGAATATTACAGCGGTTTGAAGATTGTGCCGATTCTGCTGTACAGTCATGTCTTTCTCGGCGTTTTTTACAACCTCAGTATCTGGTACAAACTCACCGGACAGACACGCTTTGGTGCATACATAAGTCTCATCGGAACTGCCATTTCAGTTGGTCTGAACATCGCACTGATTCCGGTTATCGGCTACATGGGCAGCGCCTGGGCCAACTTTGCCTGCTACGCAGTGATGATGGTCATTTCCTATTTCCTCGGACAAAAATATTATCGCGTACACTACGATATGAAGCGCATTTTATCGTACATGATTATCAGTGCCGGATTGTATTTTGTTTCGGTGTACACCACGCGATATTTATTCGCCGACAATGTCGCACAGCGACTGGTTTTCAACACGCTCCTGCTGATGGTGTTTCTCATTTACATCGCTTTTTCCGAGCCGCGTCTGAAGAGGATGCTGGTGCGTAAACAGGGCTGATTCAGTTGGCACACACAGTTCCCGGTCACAGTCCTTCAATGCGCTTTTATGAACTTTGCAACTTTCCATTTTATGAACTTCTTCAGTGCCGGGATCTCTTCGAAAACCTTCGAAGCATTCACCTTTTTATCCGCGCATTTTAAGGATTATTCTTTTGTAAAGTCATTTTTTAGCATTACTTGCTAGCGGGTGTTGATTGCCGCAAAATTGTCAGGCCTACTGTAATTTTTTTCTTTCAATATTCTCTCGTGCCTCAATCAGTGCTTTGTGCAGCTTTTTTTCGAGCTCTTTTTTGGGAGGTAAATCTGTCCAGTATTCGGCTACAATTATTCCATCTTTGTGCAATTCCAATAATTCAATTTGCTCTTTGCTGGCTTCAGCACACAAAATTAGCCCAATCGGCTTTTCTTCTCCTTCTTGCTTCTCATGACGATCAAGCCATTTCAGGTATAGTTCCATTTGTCCTTTATCCTTCGCCTGAAATTTTCCAATTTTCAAATCAATTGCAACCAGTCGTTTGAGTTTCCTGTGAAAAAACAACAAATCAAGGTGGAAATCTTCTCCATCAATGATCATCCTTTTCTGGCGATCAACAAAGGCGAAGCCCTTGCCTATCTCAAGGATGAATTTTTCTAACTCATAAAGGATGGCCGTTTCCAGATCTTTTTCAAGAAAGTCGGATTTCAATTCAAGAAAATCAAGAATATATGGATCTTTAAATGTGTTCGTTGGAATATTTTCGGAGTTTACCAATTGCGAATTTGCTATTTCTGACCGTTCAAATGTTTTACGATTTATTTGTTCTCTCAACTCCCTTTTTCCCCAGTTTTGTTCAATGGCGTTTTTGGCATAAAAAAGCTTGGATTCTATGCTTTTCAATGGTAATAATGTCAGAAAATGTGACCAGCTTAATTGTCGTGCCAGCGGAACGACAATTTCGGAATCGGGGAATTGTTCAGCAAACTGAATCATTCTTCTGACATTTTTCTCTGTAAAATTGCGCCCAAAGTCCTTTTCCAATTGTGCAGACAGTGTCGACACAATTTGTTTCCCGTATTCAGCACGTTTGTTTTGCAGAATATGCTCCTGAATGCGTTTGCCGACCTGCCAAAAAAGAGTCGTTAGTGCACAGTTTGCATAAGATACAACCTGTGATTTGCTTTGTTCAATTAGTTGCGATAACTCTTGATAAAGCTGCACTTCTTTTTGTATTACGATGTTGTTTTTGATCATTTCATACAAAGTTAAATATTTTCCGAATCTCATATCAATACAATATGCTGAATAATGAACACGGAATTCCGCCAGCTGGCGGACAGGCTGTTGGGTGTAGGAGTACAGTAGCAGATTATTAATAACTTCAAGTTACACGCCCACATCCACCAGCTCCGAAACGCTCACGCCAAGCGCGTTGCTGAGTTTCAGCAATGTTGAAACCGTTGCATTTCGTTTTCCCTTTTCCAGTTTTCGGATATGTGGTTTTTCGCTATCCATCAGCGATGCAAGATCGGACTGAGATAAATTTCTTTCCTTTCTGAGCGCGACAATCCTGTCTCCCAGCTTCTTCAGAAATATATCTTTTTGATCTTCCATTATTTGTGCGAAAAATCAAAAATCTGATAATTATCCCCAAATAGAGGGATAATATACTGCCTCTCTCGATTTTTCTTTTATATTTGTTGCCTTAAGTTAGGATTCTGCAACCATTTATATGCAGAAGGCGGATTCCGAAAAGCCTTATGAGTAGGAAAAATTAATTTTCAAATTATGAGTACTTTTTTATGTTCGACTTACATTTCACCTATTATTTCTTTCATCAGTATCATAATTGCCATTATTGCATTGGTAATTGCCTATCTTCAATACTTAAAGCTAAAACAATTTAACAAAGCAAAGTATTTTTTCGATATAAGAGCAAAATATAAGGGAGATAATAGATATTGCGAGATTAGATATAAGATTGAGAATAATGAATCTTTAAAAACCGTTAACATTATTTCCATATTTGATAATGCGGGATTTTTTGAAGAATTACAAATCGCGATTAATTCAAAAATCATTGATAAAAAGATGGTCTTTTACCTCTTTGGCTATTATATCATTAGATTTTATGAGGCAGTAAAAAAAGATGGTGTAATTAATATTGAATCAAGTCATTGGTTAGCCCTTAATGAAATCTATAAATCAATGATTGAAATTCAAAAACTCAAATTAAATTATTCAAAAGATCTAAAATTTTGAATTTATGAAAAAGACAGTAAATTTTACTTTCGCCATTCTACTTGGCTTTCTCGCACAAGCCCAAATCCCATCATACGTTCCAACAAATGGACTTGTTGGATGGTACCCGTTTACCGGTAATGCCAACGATTTGAGCACTAATGCTAATAACGGAACTGTAATGCAAACCACTACCTTGACTACCGATAGATTTGGTAGTGCTGATTGTGCGTATTATTTTAATGGAACAAGCGATTATATCTGGGTGCCTGCTGCTCCGTTTACTAATTATCCGTTTACTATTAATGCTTGGGTTTATTTTGAAGATATCTCAAAGAGTTATATTGTTGGACTTGGTGAAATCGGAAGCAACGATAAGGCTAAGTTAAGTATTTATAGTACTTATAGCGAAGGATTAAGAATTGG
>CAZJOL010000049.1:0-14257 GCA_964547605.1 uncultured Bacteroidaceae bacterium
GATGGTTTTGTGGAAAACCGATTTGTCGCCTTCGTTACCGCAAGTATCGGATACCGATATTTTGTAGCTATTGCTCATGCTCTGCGGGTTTGAGGTCATATCAATATAACTCGTTTGGGTAGCGGGCACGGTACCGATGAGGCTGAAGGTGTTGGTGGAAATTTCGCTGTAAATGCTTATGCTTTCGGCATTGGCAGGCGGAGTGCCCCACTGAACGCGGTTTTTGAGCGAGATCGTGTCAAATTCAACAAAGCAGATGTTAAGATCGGGAGGATACAAAATGGTGACATTAATGGTGTCACTTGCATGACAGTTGTTGCCGTCTGTAACCGATACGCGATACGTCCCGCTTGTAGTTACATCAATTGTTGATGTGAATGCACTGGTGCTCCAGGTATATCCTGCAAAAGTACCAGGATTGAGAGTCACGGTGTTTCCATCACAAGTAATTATATCGGGTCCAAGATTGGGATCCGGAGCAGAATAATCAATCACTTCAATCTGATCATTCACTGTTGTGCAAGCGCCAGTAACTGTTACTCCATACATTCCGGCTGTAGTGACACTAATCACATTGGTCGTATGTCCGGCTGCATCTGGTCCACTCCATGTGTATGAAAAGTCTGGCTGAGGGCTACTCTGAGAGGTAAGCGTGATGGTAGTACCAGGGCATTTGCTGATATTGGCAGATGTCCAGGACTCAGTAGGGATAGCTTGTACAGTTACTGTAATTTGCGTTCTGGCACTTTCAAGACCGTTGACGACCTGACTAACATAGAAATACTGTGTACCGGTTGTTGCGGTATTTGGAGTAGGTGCTGTTGTGCTTCCTGTTCCACCGGTTGGGGTTGTGTACCATTTAAGATTTGCTCCTGTAGCGGTGAGTGGGGTTGCAACATCGTTCTGGCAATAATGTATAATAGTTGTGGCCATAGGAGCAGCTGGCACAGCCAGTAGATTCCCGCTTTCATCAATATAAACGTTATTGATGTACTCATGATCAACCGGGCCTGAAGCAACTGTATTCATTGTTGAAGTTGACATATGCAGCTGGTAAACAGAATCCATATCAAAGGTAATGTCGCTCAGACACAGCCAATAGTTGTATGCATCATAGTCTGTACCTTTGGTCAGATTAATTGTTGGCCCCATTGTGCCCGATGCCACATCGTACATTTTTATATAAATATCCGGATATATATTATATTCAGAATAGGTGGGATCAGTATCCAGCCACGCATAAAAAATTTTGGATCCATCCAGGGTTTTGCTCATCTGAAAGCGTTCGTCCATGGACACTGCATTGCTGGTCCCCGGTTCAATCAGGGTATTGTTGTTATCGGCATCCCTCGCAAAAACAGTGTCAACTAAAACAGTATTCCAACCGGTGGCAGTCTGATAAGTGTCGAAAATATAACCATTGAGTCCCAACCCCGCTAAATTCAAATAATAACTCAAACTATCAGGATGATTACTGAGTGCACCATAAATGTATGTGGTAAAATGCAAACGGCCGTTGGCATCAATAACCGCGTCTTTAACCCTGTTAAAAAAGGGTCGTGAAACCGGTGAATAACCAGCAGCCAGCGTTTGGACCGAGGGAATTGCAGCCCAGTTAAAAGCGGCTTGTTTCACCCAGGATAATCCACCATTTGTTGTTTTATATATCATTGGCATATATGTCAATGTATCCGTTGCTAAGCTGTCACGACCTATATAAATCAGGTAGCCGGTCAACCCATCATTAGCCATAACCAAGCCCGGTTGAGTAAGCCCTTTCGGATATCCCGAAGAGTTCATCCAAAAGTCAGGAGTATGAGCAACCCGGACCCAGTCAACTTTGTTCAGGGAAGTACTCCATGTACCAATGTTGAGAACTGTTTTGTAACTTGTATGATTAGTACCATCGGTAGTATTTGCATCCCCATACAGAAAGATCTTATCACCTCGTGACTGCATGAACATTCGTGGAAATTGGTTGAGCTGGCCAGTGCCTCCGGCAGTATCTGTTACGAACAATGTGGTTTGGCTATTGTTGAGTGTCCCATCCATCCTTTCTGATGCGAAAAATCCCCCGGCCCAATCATAATTGGACATCATAGGTCCTGCTGAAACAGCAAATGCATTGGCCGGATTGGTATTTCCGGCTGGATTGTATATTACACCGCCTGGATATCGACCAGGATAATAAATGTCATTCCAGATAACTACAGAGGAATTGTTGAATGTTTTACCACTGTCAACTGAAAAGCTGCACTGCACAACTCCCGATCCAAACGTAGTGCCATTCGCCCGATGGGTCATCATGATGAGACCAGTTTCTTCATTGGCTGTCAGGCAGGTTTGTTCTGAACATAAAACACTATATACATTGGAAGAGGTGCCAATGTCGGTCTTGGTAATACCGGTTAATAGTTTAGCTCCGGAAGTTTTTGCCATAAATGGCCTGGGAAGAACCTTTTGAGATGCATTCAGGATCTGAGGGTCAGTCATGTTCTGTAGAACAGAAAAATCTGCTTGTGAAACTGCTTTAGCACTCTGAATTTGTGCATAATTTGAGTTGAACATGCCAATGAGCATGAACACGCATAAGAAAAAGAAGAATTGTTTCATATGTTTTTTTATTAATTCAACAACAAAAGAATGTTCTCATATTTCGAAAACTTCCGGAACTGTTCGCTGCACCAATACTGAATCAACAGAATTCTGCCAACCAGATTGCAAAAATTCAATCCTCATATTTGCTATTCTATTCAAAATCTGTTTAAAAGCATTAAGTGCTATTCCATTAAGCAAATGTACTTTTTTTAGTTAATGCAAACTAATAATTTTTAAACTTTTTATCATACGTAAGAATTTGTTGATTATACGTAAACATGTATTGAAGGTACATATGATAAATTATATATTAGATTTGTTGTAAAATACAGCAACGATATCCCGTTTTCCAAAAATACAACCCTTTCAACTTAAGGATTAAAATTAAACTTAAGGGTTCTACTAGTTTTTATGTGGCGTACTTCGCAATGTTTGCAGGAATACTACTAAAACAAAGGCGCAGAAAGTTCCCGGTCAATGTATGAGATAAAGCTTCTGCTTCGGTGCCGGGATCTCCTCGAAAACCATTGGAGCCCTTGCTGAATCTACATTGCAGGAGACCCCCTGACGGTACCGTCCGGGGGACTTGGTAGTATAAACCAGGCAAGCTGTAGCGAAAACAGATTCGCGCAATGTTATGCGACAAATATTGATACATATCGCTATATTATCAAAATTGAGATATTTACCACACAAAATCTTGTAGTACCAACTTAAGAATTTGCTTCATTTTTACCCAGACTAAAAGATTTGTACACTGTGCCTAATGCCGCATGCCGCAAGCAAATACAGCGCGGGAATCAGAGCGAGAGCGAAGATTAGCCATGCGTTGTGCATTGAGCAATGTGCGTTGAGCATTTTGGTCTGCCTTCCGCCCGATTTTGTATAATTATTTTAGAACTTATTTGTATCAGCCCACAAATTCGTACTTTTGTTACACTTAACACTTAACTACTGATGAAAAGACTTTTGTTTTTTATTCTGCTGCTGGCTGCTGTTGCGGCAGAAGGACAGACGGTCTGGACGCTTGAATCCTGCATTCAGTATGCAAGGGAAAACAACCTTACCATTCGCTTGCAGAAGCTGAATTCCGAAATTGCAAAGTTGTCGCTGACCCGCGACAAGGCGGCCTTTCTGCCCGGTGTTTCGGCCGGTGCCACGCATTCCTACAACTATGGCCGCACGGTCGACATGTACACCAACGAGTTTGCAACCGACCGTGTCCGCTCGAACAATTTTTATATTGGCGCCAACATTACGCTTTTCAACGGCTTCAATCTGATCAATTCATACAGGAAAAGCCAGCTCGAAGCAGAAGCCGCTATCCTGGATGCACAGCAGACTTCCGATGACATTTCGCTTTCCATTGCAACAGCTTATCTTCAGGTTCTGTATTCCATGGAACTTGTAAATAATGCGCAGAGTCAGCTCGACATTACATTGCTGCAGGTTGATAAAAACAGGAAGATGTATGCAGCCGGATCGGTATCACAGGGCACATTGCTGACCATCGAAGCGCAGGCTGCGTCTGAAGAAAGTCAGTTGGTGAGCGCGCAGAATCAGCTCGAAATGTCGTACCTCACTTTGGCGCAGATGCTGGATCTGAAGGATATGAGCGGATTTCAGATTGCTGTGCCGGATATAAGCACGCTTGACACCAGTTCGTTTTTACTGATGAATCCGGCCGATGTGTATGCATTTGCCGAAAAAAATCAGCCGGGACTGATGGCTGCTCAATACAGGGTTCAGATTGCAGAAAGAAACCTGGGTATTGCCAGAGCCGGCCGCTATCCTCAGCTTACGCTCAACGGATCG
Organism: uncultured Bacteroidaceae bacterium; assembly: GCA_964547605.1. Lineage (GTDB taxonomy): Bacteria > Bacteroidota > Bacteroidia > Bacteroidales > DTU049 > GWF2-43-63. The sequence continues at coordinate 4,414 of CAZJOL010000049.1, forward strand.
CTTGGTACCGGATACTCGGGCGCCAGCAGAAGAATGACAGGATACAATGTAAACGGAGTTGATACCATCGGTTTCACAAGCGAATCACTGACGGAATATGTGATGATGCCTTCGCTTGATTACACATACGAAACGACGCCGTTTCAGGATCAGATCAACGACAACATCAACAAATCAATCGGACTTCAGTTGACGATTCCGATTTTCAGTCGTCTCAATACAACGCTGGCAGTGCGTCAGGCGAAAATCGGCATTGAATCGGCCACCATTAATTTTGAGCAGGAAAAGCTGAATCTGCAGAAAACAATTCAGCAGGCATATGCCGATGCATCGGGTGCATACCGGAAATATGCAGCAACAAAAAAACAGGTGGCTGCGCTCGAAGAATCGTTCAAATACATGGATCAGCGCTTCAGCGTGGGACTGGCCACACCTATTGATTACAGCGATGCGAAAAACAAACTGGCCACGGCGAAATCGGAAATGCTGCAATCGAAATATGAATTCATTTTCCGCACAAAAATACTCGACTACTATCTCGGCAGAGAAATCAGGTTGTAACTCAAAAACAACGGAATCATGGCACTGAAAAAAAAGAACAAAAGAATTATCATCTGGAGCATTGTAGGCCTTGTGGTTTTACTCATCATTCTGCGAAAGACAGGCGTGATCGGAGGTGTTGAAACCATTCAGGTTGCAGTTGAAAACGTGACTCCGCGCGACATTACGGAAACCGTTTCGGCGAGCGGAAAAATTCAGCCGGTGCGCGAAGTCAAGCTGAGCCCTGATGTTTCGGGCGAAATAGTTGAGTTGCTTGTAAAAGAGGGCGACCTCGTGAAGGAAGGCCAGGTGCTGGCCCGCGTCAAACCTGATATTTACCAGGCAAACTATGAACAGATTGCTGCCAACGTGAATTCGCAGAAAGCCAATCTCTCAAATTCCGAAGCGCGATTGGCACAGACCGAAGCTCAGTTTGTAAATACCGAAGCATCGTACAACCGCAACAAGACATTGTTTGATCAGGGTGTTATATCGAAGGCCGAATTCGACGCAGCTCAGGCGCAATACGATGTTGCAAAGGCGGAAGTGCAGGCATCGAAGCAAACGGTCAACGCTGCCCGATTCAATGTGTACAGCGCTCAGGCCAGCATGAGTGAGGCATCGAAAAACCTGTCGCGGACAACCATTGTTGCTCCGGTCGATGGTACCATAAGTACACTCAATGTTGAAGTAGGGGAGCGCGTTGCAGGCGCATCGCAATTCAGTTCGGGTACCGAAATTCTGCGCATTGCCGACATGGCCGAAATGGAAGTGTCCGCGAGTGTAAACGAAAACGAAGTCGTAAGGCTGTCTCTGGGCGATACGGCCCTTGTTGATGTTGATGCATATCCGAATAAAAAATTCAAGGGCATCGTGACCGAAATAGGCAATTCGGCCAACGTGAGCGGTGTCAGTACCGATCAGGTGAGCAATTTCGATGTGACCATACAGATTCTTTCATCGTCTTATGCCGACATGATTCCAAAAGGGGCTACTGATTATTCACCTTTCAGACCTGGCATGTCGGCTTCGGTTGAAATTCAGACCGAGAAAGTAAAACAGGTGTTGTCGGTTCCGGTTCAATCTGTCACAACCCGCGATGAATCTGATCTTATGCTTGTTGATGACAAAGAGAAAAAAAACAAGAAAGACAATCAGGCCACTGTCACCGAATTTGTTTTTGTGATTGAAAACGGTGTCGCCAAGCGCAGAACGGTAAAGACCGGCGTGCAGGACAACGAATTCATTCAGATTCTCGAAGGACTCAAAAAAGATGAGGTTGTCATTGTTGCGCCTTACAGCGCCATTGCAAAGAAACTTCAGGGCGAAGAGAAAGTGGAAATTGTTGATCGTAAAAATCTCTTTGAAGTAAATTAGTTTGAGTCTGATCCTTCATATAGAAACAGCCACGCAGGTTTGTTCAGCCGCGCTGAGCCGCAATGGCGTACTGTTGGCCGAAGCTGTTGCGGAAACCGAAATGTCGCATGCATCTACGCTCATGCCTTTGATTGATGCGCTTTTTAAAAAACAGAATATTGATCTGAAAGATCTCAGCGCAGTATCGGTAAGTGCCGGACCTGGCTCCTACACTGGCCTGCGGATAGGCGTGAGCACTGCAAAAGGCATTTGCTACTCGCTCGGGATTCCTCTGATTGCTGTTGGATCATTGCATTCAGCTGCATGGGGAATGAAAGAAATTTCAAATGCAACAGAAACCGACCTGCTGATTCCGTTGATTGATGCGCGCCGTATGGAAGCGTTTGCAGCCATATTCGATGCATCGCTCAATGAGCTCCGCGAGCCGCATCCGTGGATCCTTGACCATTCAAGTCTTGATGAGTTTTCAGAAAGAAAGATTTTTCTTGCAGGCACCGGAGCTGACAAACTGAAAGCGTTGTATTCATCATTCAGCAATGTTGTTTTTCTGAATGAAAATGTTCATCGCGCAGCTTTTGCGACCGGCATTGCGTATAAGAAATTTCAGGATTCAGCTTTTGAGAACACGGCCTATTTTGAGCCCGATTACGGAAAGGATTTCGTTCCGGGCAAGCCGGTAATAAAGGGACTGAAATAAAAAACGCTCCGGGAAGGAGCGCTTTTACAAATCAATTTTTTGATCAGTTATGAGAACTTAAGTCCTCATAAATAATAGTCGGGTAATCTTCGGTGGTGGTGCCTTCGGTTTTAATGACTCCAGTACTTAAATTGAACCAGATGTATTTATAATACACCGGGTCATCACTTGTGGTTTCAAGAATCTTTATGCAGTTGTTAAAAGTTCCCGCCGGAACGGTTACTGTTTCGTTCAGGGCAATAATTCTGCATGAATCAGAAACCGTTCCCGAGGTATCAGTCCAAGTCTCTTCCCAGAATTCTCCTATGGTTGGATTGGCGTCGCAAAAAGTAAGCATTGTTCCGCCGCCTTGCGAGCAGAGCATTGAGAATTTGGTATCATCGGCATACCATTCCTGTGTAATTGTATACATTCCTGCAACGTTCCACGTGACATTTGCATACTTCTGAGCATTGATGCTATTGATGGTAAATGTCTGATTGAAATGGGGAGACCCGGCATCCGAATCATATGTGTCATATGTCCAGGTGGCGCCGGTTTTAAAGAATGTGAAAACGCTGCTGGTTGGAGTTGTTGGTGTATTGTTGTCTGGTTCGGGATCATCTTTTTTGCACCCTGTAAAGATGAGTGCAACAGCAAGCACAAGTGCTGCGGGCAGTAGTTTTTTCATAGTATAATTATTAATGTTGTTTTACAGTTTGATGAATTCGACGCGGCGGTTTTTCGCTTTGTTTTCAGGATTGTCGTTTGGAGCTATCGGCTGACTTTCGCCGCTGCCGTCCGTTTCAATGCGGCTGGCGTCAATGGCGAAATCTTTCACCAAAGCGTTTTTCACGTTCGCTGCACGGCGTTTCGATAAGTCAAGATTGGAAGCATCATCGCCATCAGCATCAGTGTGGCCGACCACTTTGATTTTTACATCGGGATTTTCGGTCAGCACTTTGGCAATATCTTTCAGTGCACCATATGATTCAGCTTTTACCACGTCTTTGCCGCTGTCGAAATAGATTCCGTAGCTGATAAGCTTTCCTTCTGTCAACAGTTTGCTGCGGGTGTCGGGTGCTGCGGTAGTAATTTTAATATTTGAAATAAAATGCTGTCCCTGTTCTCCCCACATATGAAAACGAAGGCGATTGTATGTTATGCCTTCAGGTAATGCTGTAGGACCATCAAGGATTTTCTGACCAGCAACGTAAACCCTCAGTCGTCTGTTCTGAACCCAGAAGATGAAATGATTCAGTTTGCCTTCTTCCAAAAGTCTCACATCACTGTTAAGTTCAACAAATTCCATATCAGGAGCATGCGCTTTTGCAGATGTTCTGTAATAAGACGGGTTCACATAAAATCCTGCAGTTCCCGGCCATGATGCATCAATAAGCCAATCCTTATCCGATGAATACAGGTTGAAGCAAAAGCTCATTGCATCGGCGTCGGCTTTTTCATTATGCGTTACTACGTCAAATTCAACGATAAAATTTGTGGGTAAAACCAGGTCTTTCATCAGACAGTAGGCGCTGCCATCACCGTTCATATACAGCCATTGGCCGGGATAATTATTCAGCGTTCTGACTTCGCCGGTTCCGTCAGTGGTCCATAATGCCGGGAAATCGCCAATAGCATCCTGCGAAAAATCCTCAAAAAACAAAATCTGATCGCCGGGCACAAAATCGTATTTGGTGTAGCTTTGCAGCGAAGGAGTGGAGATTGTTGCATTAGTTGATGTATTTCCATCCGTATTTTCACCATCATCCGTTTTTTCGGTCTTGGCTTCTCCTTCCGATTTAGTATCTTCCCCGTCTTTGTTTTTATCCTTATCTTTTTTCTTAAAAACGCCATTGACGCCTTCTTCGGTTTTGTCAAATCCTTTGTCAATGGTCTGATCAGTCTTCTGCTCAAGCTTCTCCTGCGCTTTGTCCTTAATCTTGCCGCCGATATTGATCTGAGCGTTCGACATACTGCAAAAGAATAATGCAGCAAGTAGAATAATTAAATGTCTCATGGTTTCTTTTTTTTACAAAGTTAGTTAATTTTACAATGAAAAATATCAGGTTCTGTAATTCACCGATATTTTTCCGCCGCCGCTTATTAAAAATCGTGCCACTAATCTATTTTGCTATTTTTCAGTCATATAAATTCGAGAAATGTAAAAAGGAGTATAACTTTGTTAAATAAATCTTTATTTGTTAAATTGTAAAAATATGATAATCAGGCAAGTAGAAAAAATGTGTTGAATATTGCAAAAAAAATTAAAGAAAAATTAGGATTGTTTGACAAATGCAAAATAATAGTTTAATTTTAGCCGTTCAAACAGGAACATTTTAAACAGGAAGTCATGAATACAAAATTTTTAGTCTTATTATTAGGAATATCATTTATGGTATATTCCTGCGGAAACGACAAGGACGCCAAAATCCGCAAGATATCTCCGCCTGTGGCCAACGTTGATATGGGTACTGAAGTGTTTTCCATCGACCCGGCCAAAGACACCCTGCTGACTGTTGAAAGCGGCAGCACCATTTTTATTCCGGCCAATTCGCTGGTTGGAGCCGACAACAAACCCATTAAAGGTAAAGCGGAAGTGTCATACGAAGAGTATCTGAACCAGGCCGAAGTCATACTTAGCGGAATACCTATGACGTACGACAGTGCCGGCGAAACACATTATTTCGAATCGGCGGGCATGTTCACCATTGATGCTGCAACACCTTCCGGCGAAAAACTGAAAATTGCCGACAACAAAGCAGTTACCGTTTCGCAGGTATCGCCCTGGGCCGATCTTACTTCGGGTTATAACTTTTACCAGTTTGATACAGTTGCAGGCAAATGGCGCTATCTGACAACTCAGGCCGCCGAGCCGGTCGCGGCTGAACCGCCGGTTATTGAAACGGAGCAGGATGCCGATGTGAAAGTGAAAAAGAATGTCCGCACGGTCGATGATTTCGTGTTTGACATCAATGTGAATTATACCATTTATAAGGAACTGGCCGACATGAAGGAAATCATGTGGAAATACAGCGGCAACAAACAGTATCCTGATCCTGAAAAAGAACAATGGATTTTTGATTACAACTGGCCCGACACGCAGATTTCGCGCGACGAGAGCAAGCCCGGGGCTTATGTGATTGTACTGAAAAGCACCGAAAAAACATTCAAGACATCAGTGGTTCCGGTGCCGGTCGATGCATCAGAACAAGCCGATGTGATTGCCCGGGCCGACAAGAGCATGCAAAAACTGGGTGAACAAACAGCTTTTCTCATCGAAAACAGCAATCTATATCGGCGCACTATGGAAATAGGTAGCCTTGGCACCTGCAACTGGGACAGAATTTTCATGTTTCTTAATCCGAAAAGACTTAAGATCCGGTTCTTTGCCGACGGTGAAGAGTTGGATAAAGATATCCGGATTTATATGGTTGTTGTTGGAAGAAATGTGAGCATGGAGTGCATCCGTGAAGGTTCATATTATGCGACCACAATGCCAACCGATACCAAAGTGATGTACTTAGCTATAAGCGGACAGGGTGAGGCATACATTGGAAAAGACGTCAGTAATTTATTTAACGCAAATGAAGAGGATGTGATTGATTATGAACTTCAGAAAAGTACTATTCCGATTAAAACGAATGATGATCTGAATGACCTGATTAGTCAAGTCTGAACTTCATTGCATGAAACTGTTTCAGGCAATTTTATTCCTCTTGGTTCTCATGGCCGGATTCTGTCAGCAATCCGGCCAATTACTTATTGTGCGGCAGAGCCAGAATTACGGTCTGATCGATACAGCAGGTGCTGTTGTATTGCAGCCTCAGTTCTTCGAAATAAATCATGACAGGACATTCAACGTGTTTGTTGTTACGGGGCCATCAGGTAAAGCTGTGTTTTCACCAGTGGCAAATTCTCTGGTTACCGGTTTTTACGATGATGTCGAAGTCATTTCGTCCGAACGTTTTGTTGTAACCAGTGGCGGACTGAGCGGCGTGGCCGATCAGTCCGGGAATCTCATCATTCCGGTTAAATATACCAGTATACGTAAAGCTGGCAATGGAAAATATTTCTGTGCAAACGGCAACTCCATTGATGTTTATAACAGCAAAGGCGCTTTTGATATTGAAATTGCTTCGGATGAAGTGATTGAGTACTCCGGTTTCTATATTTTTAAAAACCGGGATTTTCGCTTTGGGGTTGTTTCTCCAAACGGAGATGCTGTTATTAAAGATAAATACGACAATTATATAACAGTCAACGGACTTATTGAACTCCGCAACAACGATAGCACTGCCATTCTGCACACGGCTTCCGGTAAGGTAATCCGTTTTGGAGCCGATTCCCGCGCCAAGTTTATTATTGACGGAATCAATAGTTTTGACGCCACTCCTTTTTATCTGACATCTTCGGTTTCAGGCAAACAATGGCACTCGGTTTACAGTGAAAAAAATCTTGAAATGGATTTGAGCGAAGCAGATATAACCGCAACAGCGATTAACGATTATTTCATTGTAAACACTGGCTATTACTGGCTTCTGAGTAAAGAGGGTATTCCTCTGACTGTAGAGAAGTACGAGGAATTATTTTATTTTCGCGACAGCATTTTTGTCATTGGCATGGGTGGATTACGCGGATTGTACAGACCCGGGGTTGGTGAAATTTTAGGCCCTGTGTATAAAAGTTTTCGTACAATGATTGATACTGTCACTGGTCACAAATGGACTGCTGCACTGACCAACCCCGATGGATATATGTTGCTGGATGATAACTTCAGAAAGGTCAATGACAATTTGTTTATTGGAATTAACCTGATTGATGGCCGGGGAATAATAGCCGGACTGATGTCAGGAAACGTCATGCTGTTGCTTGATACCGCAGGCAAACGCATTTGTGATCCGGTGTATTCGTTAATCCGTCCCTTGCCGGAAGGATTATGGAAAGTCTATAATAACGGGTTTTGCGGAGTTATGGATTCACAGGGAAAAGTTTTGACCGAATTGGTTTATGATGATATTACGTTTCGTAACTCGCGCCTGAAATGCACCAAAGGCGGATTGATAGAATTCTTCCGCTGGGACGGTTCAACACTGGAGCCCTTGATGAATTTCAGCAACTATCGCCGGCTTGAAGTGTCGGGCATGCAGGCGACATCATTGATTGGTACGGCCGGATCGCAATTAGCCCTCGTATGGCGGCGCGATTCGGTATTGAAAAAATTCGGTTTGTATGATGTAGTCAATGAGCGTTATGTTGTGCCTCCCATGTATGATTATGCAAAAATGGATCAGCTCCGCGATATTTCCCTGACCGGAATTTATGGCGATACAAGTTATTTCCGTGTGGGACCACTTACCTTCATGGGCCGGATACGCTTCGGTGTAATTGATCATAAAACTTCGAGAATTATTGCACCGAGTGAATTCATGTTTGTTTACTTCAATCATTTTCAGCGTCATTTTTTGGAAACCAACCGTAATGCGGTAACGGCATATTACAATACGGACCGGAATTTTGCCGTTGCCATTGACACAGCCGGAAACTGGCGCACCGTATCCTATACCGGCGCCACATACCGTCCATCGGTTCAGTACATCGACGCCATGCGAGGCAATGCAAAAGTATGGAGATTCGATTCATGCTATGTTGCAGAAAAAAAACAGAAAAGCACCGATAAACGCATTTGCAATGTGAGTGCGGCGTTCGCTCCGCTCACAACCTTTCTGAAGCCGGCCGATGGCTTCACCATCGCGGCAATGAAAAACAAAAAACTATTCATTTTTTCACCGGATGCCGATTCACTGGTTCTGCAGAAAGGTCTTGCCGGCCGCCTCGATCCGGGTTTGAATAATATTCCGATTGGAAATGCGCGCCCGTTGTTCGTGTACAAATACAGCTACCCTTCCATCCTGGAGGCGCAGATACAGCGCTATTGCAACATGCTGACTTTTGTCAGCCGCAGAATGCAGTACTATATTGATTCAACCGGTTATGTAATTACCGATTCTGCATATTCGCGTGTGCTGCCGTTTTCAGAAGATCTGGCCTTGGTGAAAAAAGGTTCACGGTATGGATACATTGACCGTGATGGGAATATGGTGATTGAAAATAAATTCCGAAAGGCCTCATCTTTTTCCGAAGGCAAAGCCACAGCTACTATAAAAGGAGGCCGTTTCGGATACATCGGCACCGACGGAGAATGGCTCATAGAGCCGGCCTACAGAGAGGCGCTTGATTTCAGCGAAGGCCTGGCTCCGGTCAAGCCCGGCAATCTGTTTGGCTACATTGATGAAACAGGATCTGTTGTGATCAAACCTGCGTGGCTCCGTGCAAATCCGTTTATCAATGGCACTGCGGTTGTTTTCAATAAAAATGGATTCGGACTGATCGACAGAGCCGGAAAAGAATTATTGAAATGCAGATACAACCGAATTACGCCGCCGGACACCAACAACAACCGCATTATTACACGTAAATCCTCCCAGCTTGTAAACGCTGAAGGAAAAATTATTTCGAAAAAATCGAAAGTGATTTCCGATGCCGGCGAAGGTTATTACAGCATAAAGTCCGGACAGGGCTTCAGTCTTATAAGGGCAGACGGCACCGAAGTGGCTCGTTACAATTCCGACAGACCGCTGCTGGTGGGAAATGACAAAGTTCTGGTCACGAAAAAAAATCGATTTTATTATTATGATCTTGCCGGAAACAAGCAACTGGGGCCATATAACAAAGCTGCAGCGTTTGCTCAAAATCTGGCTGTTGTTTCCACAAAGGATGAAACATATGTGATTGACACCACCGGGAAAATACAGTTGATTTTGTACCGAAGCCGCCTGGCAGCAACATCTGCATTTGATGAGAACGGGCTAGCAGCAATAAGGCAGGGAACACTTTTCAAATTGATTGATAAAACCGGAAAGGAATACTATTCCGGTACTATAAAACCACGCTATGCGGGAAATCAAATCTACATCCTCAACCGCGATGGCTGTTATATATTCAATTTCAAGACAGGCATTTCATATCCGTTCAGTAAGTGGAGCGACATATCCATGCCATCGTGCGGCCGCTTCATTGCTACTGCCAGCGGCTTGTATGGCTTTTCCGACGTGTATGGGCAATATCATATTTCGCCGCAGTTTACGCGTATAGAGCGGATGCAGCAGGGAATTTACAGAGTGCATTACTTAGACAGAACCGGGTATTTCCGTTTTGACGGAAAAGTGATCTGGGAGCTCAGCAGGTAGA
>CAZJOL010000050.1:0-14136 GCA_964547605.1 uncultured Bacteroidaceae bacterium
AACATCCGGAAAATGTTGCTATCACTGGTTTTCATTCAGTTTGATGCTGCATTTTGCTTTAGATTGCACAAAAAAAGGTCACCGGATTGGCGACCTTTATCAGAACAGGTTGTTGTTAGTTGGGGTTTATATCCAACGGAAATTTACTCTTTCCATAATCATACTTTTCCGTAAGCTTGTCCATATCCCGGCCAACTTTTTTGTCAAGGAGCTTGGCATAGATCTGCGTCATGGCAATTGAGCTGTGTCCGAGCATTTTTGAGACACTTTCGATGGGGATGTCGTTGTTCAGGGTAACTGTGGTTGCGAACGTGTGTCTGGCCATGTGTGTTGTAATTTCCTTTTCAATTCCGCAAACGTCTGCAATTTCTTTCAGATAGGCGTTCAGCTTCTGATTTGACAATACAGGCAGCAGCACATTTTTATCCTGGCAATACGGATGATACTTGTATTTGTCAAGAATTTCCTGGGTAACCGGCAGAACAGGAACATGCGAGAGCATATCTGTCTTATGCCGTTTCGCATGGATCCACAGTTTGCCATCGTCAGACCGCACGAGGTTTTCGGGAGTCAGCCGTTTTAAATCAGAATAAGCGTAGCCGGTAAAGCATCCGAACAGAAATACATCTGCAACCATCTGCATCCGCTCTGAATTGAACTTCTTCGTCCTGATTATCTCCAATTCCTTATCCGTCAGAAAACCTTTATCAACCTTGTCCAGACGGAATTTGATATTGGCAAACGGGTTAACCGGTATCCAGCCATTACCGGTGCAGATGGACATGATTTTCTTGAAGTTTTTCAGGTACTTTGTCGCTGTGTTGTGGCAGCAACCACGCGTGGTCTTTAGAAATGTTTCAAAGCCGGTAATGAAATCCGGGGTTATCTTTTGCAATGGCAGATCCTCTGCCTTGTAACGTTCCTTCATGTATTGCCGGAGTAGAGTAAGGTTTGTCACATACCTTGTATGAGTTGCTTTTGCAAAGTCCTTACCTACCAGTTTTTTTACATTGTCATTGTGTTCCTGAAAGACAGAGCACAGTGTTTTTTCGTCAATTGCAATGCCCAGAAAAGAGTTTTTTATATTCAGAGCCGTAAGCTCCCGAACCTCCTCACGAAGTTTATTTGCGTGATCCATGATCTGGAGCCGCACGTAGTGAATGTAGGCATTAATGTCTTTTGCCTCCTTGGTGTTTCCAATGGCACCTCCTTTTTCGGAATTCCACAGCTCTGGATTGATGGATTTTAAAATTGAAAATTCCTCCTTGCCGCTGTCAGCCGAGATTTTCACGTAGATGGGTGCTTCTCCGTTTTGCAGAAGCTTTGTTCTTCTAATGTAGAACGAGACTGAAACTTTGATTCTTTTTGCCACCTTGACCTCCTTGTTTTTGTTAGTTAAAAGTACGAAATTTAAGGCTTCAGACAAAATGCAAAGTGCTGCATAACAGTGAATAAGCATCATTTTAGCTGGACTTGGACTTTTTTTAAAATGGGTAGCTAAAAAACCAGCAAACTAGGTGGTTTTTTGCGTTATTTTACAATAATTTAAGAAATAAAAAAATCCTGAAATCATTGATTTTCAGGATTTTACGTCATTTTGCTCTTTGTTCCAGCGGAGAGACAGGGATTCGAACCCTGGGACCCCGAAGGGTCAACGGTTTTCGAGACCGCCCCGATCGACCACTCTGGCATCTCTCCTTTTTCCCGTTTGGGAGTGCAAATTTACGTATTATTTTTATTTAGTACGTTTTTTTCGATCCATTGCCGACCCCAGCCCGATTTGAGATACTTCTCGCGTTTCATGGCTCGTGATTTATCATCGTATTCTTCAAGATGTATGCGTACCCACGGCCTGAAGGCCTTTGTCCATGTGCTTTTTCCGGCATTGTGGGCTTTCAGTCTTTCATCAGGCTGAGCACTCATGCCTACATACAACCTGGCGGTCGGTATGCTTTGCAAGACATAAACGTAGAATTTCTCCATGATTTTCTTCGGTTTTTGGCGTGATGTCAAGTGTACACACTTGACAAACGCCAGCACGTTTGATGCGGAGCATCATCACGTGCCGAGACCGCCCCGATCGACCACTCTGGCATCTCTCCTTTTTCCCGTTTGGGAGTGCAAATTTACGTATTATTTTTATTTAGTACGTTTTTTTCGATCCATTGCCGACCCCAGCCCGATTTGAGATACTTCTCGCGTTTCATGGCTCGTGATTTATCATCGTATTCTTCAAGATGTATGCGTACCCACGGCCTGAAGGCCTTTGTCCATGTGCTTTTTCCGGCATTGTGGGCTTTCAGTCTTTCATCAGGCTGAGCACTCATGCCTACATACAACCTGGCGGTCGGTATGCTTTGCAAGACATAAACGTAGAATTTCTCCATGATTTTCTTCGGTTTTTGGCGTGATGTCAAGTGCAAACACTTGACAAACGCCAGCACGTTTATTTCAATCCATTGCCCAGGGCAAACGCATTATAATACTTAACAAAAGTCTCTTTGATGCGTTTCCAATACTGCCTGATAGTGAGCGAAATACAATTGTATATTGTCAAAGTAACACAATAGATTCTATCAGGATTCTGCTTCATTTTTCCGGTTTACGTCTGAGTTAACCAGGTGTGGAGCACAAGCTGAACTTGCTTAGACCGGGCGTGATGAGTACCGCTGAAAAATGATTTAATGAACGAATAATCCCGTAAATCTGCGGACGAAAGAAAATGGCTACGAAGACCGACACTGGAAAAATTGATACTGCACACTGCGTTCATCGGGTCACACAAGCGACTGATGAATTCGAATCTGTGGAAATTGAAAGACCTGCTGAAGAAATTTTTGTTTTTTCATCCGCGGATATCTGCGAAATCTGCGGATAAAAGAAATTTCTTGGTGATTATAATGCGTTTGCCCTGTTACATGGAAGCTCTCTAAATCTCCCGGAATCACCACCGCTTACCGAAATGTATTGAATCAACAGGATTTTACCGGGAAAAATATTTCGTTAGAGGGAAACATCCAGACAATATTTGTTATTTTTGTCCATATTATTTTAGCATGAAAAAAGACGTCGTAAAAAAGAAGGAAGCATCCAAACCCCGCATTCCATATCATTTCAAGCCAGACAATCTTACACTTGAAGAGTGGCAGAAAGCATTGCGGAAACAATTTGGTTCAGAGAAAAATTTCAGCATTGAAAACGTTGGCAATCATCCGGTTTTTTCTGATTATCTTGTTACAAATCCGGAAACAAACAAAACATATAAAGTTGCTATCCGTGATGAAAGATCAGGACTGAATTTTTGTTCCTGTCCGGATTTCAAAACAAATTTGCTGGGAACCTGCAAGCATGTTGAGAATGTTCTTTTCACTCTGAATAAAAAAGCGGCAAACAAAAAGATTTTCAAACAGGGGTTCTGTCCTTCATATTCTTCGATAAGCGTGTTGTATGGCGCTGAGCGAAAGGTTCACCTTCGTGTTGGTGAAACAAATTCCGCAAGGATAATAAAAGCTGCAACAGGTTATTTTGACGAAGCAGGATTTTTGATTTTATCACAAATAGATCAAATTGAAAAATTTATTCATCAGGTCTCGTTGCTGGATAAGGAATTCCGTATATATGATGATGCGATGGAATACATTCTGGGCATCAGAGATAAAAACAAGAGAAACAAGGTTATAGACACAAAATATTCATCAGGAAAATCCATTGAAAGTATTATCAGGGCACAGCTGTATCCTTATCAGGCAGAGGGCGTAAAATTCGCAGCCAGAGCAGGACGCAGCCTTATTGCCGATGACATGGGGCTTGGAAAAACCATTCAGGCCATTGCTGTAAGCGAGTTGTATTTCAAGGAAAAATGGATTGAAAAAGTTTTAATTATTTGTCCGACCTCGCTGAAACATCAGTGGAAAAGCGAGATCACGAAATTTACTGGCAAAGAATCATTGATCATACAAGGCTTGCCTCATGTACGAAAAGAGATGTACGGTTATGATGCCGACTACAATATTACCAGCTATGATGCAGTGCGCAATGACATTTCTCGAATCAATGAAGCGCATTTTGACCTGATAATTCTTGATGAAGCACAGCGCATTAAAAACTGGAAAACAAAAACATCGCAGCAAATAAAAAGCATTGATTCGCCTTATTGCCTCGTGCTGACAGGAACTCCGCTGGAAAATAAAATTGAAGAATTGTTTTCAATCATGCAGTTCGTCGATAAATTCCGGTTGGGACCATTGTACAGTTTTATCAGAAAACATCAGGTAACTGATGCAAATGGAAAAGTAGTCGGCTACGAGCATCTGAATGACATACAGAAAACACTGAATTCTGTTTTGGTGCGGCGCACAAAAAAAGAAATAGAAGAACAGCTGCCGGATCGGATTGATAACAATTATTTTGTTTCTGTCACGCAGGAGCAAAAAACCATTCACGATGAGTGGGCAGAAACTGTAACACGGATTGTTGCAAAATGGCACAAGACCGGCTTTTTGCGCGAAGAAGACCGACAGCGCCTGCTGATAGCCCTCAATTGCATGCGGATGGTTTCAGACAGCACATTTATTCTTGATCAGAAGACAAGATTTGACACAAAAATTGATGAGCTGAAAAACATTTTGTCCGAAATTTTCGAAAGCTCAAACGACAAAGTTGTCATTTTCAGTCAATGGGAACGAATGACACGACTGGTTTCGAAAGAATTGTCGGCTATGAAAATAAAGTATGAATATCTGCATGGCGGCGTTCCGGGTGAAAAGCGCGGCAATCTTCTTGAGAATTTCAGGGAACAGGAAAACAGCAGGGTGTTTCTTTCCACCGATGCAGGAGGCACAGGACTTAATCTTCAGACAGCAAGCATTGTAATCAATCTTGATATTCCATGGAATCCTGCGGTGTTGGAACAGCGCATTGCAAGGGTTCACCGGCTTGGCCAGAAAAAATCGGTCCGCGTTATCAATCTCATATCAACAGGAACTATTGAGCACCGGATACTTCATTTGCTTGCATTCAAAAAAGCCATGTTTGCCGGAGTACTCGATGCCGGGCTTGATTCCGTATTCCTTGATAAGAATGGTTTCAGCCAATTGATGTCGCATATTGAGACATTGACATCTGATAGTGAGGTCACGGAAATTGCTGTCGAAACTTCATCCGAGAAACAGCTGGATTTGTTTTCACATGAAACATCGGGGAGAGAGGCATTGGAAACAACAGATGATGATGTCACTTCTTCAGTCGGGCAAAACCAGAATGCATCAAGCGGTTCAGGCAATTCAAAAACGGATGATGATATAAACCCAATCGGTGTCTTGTTGAGTCAGGGCGTAGAATTATTAAGCGAGCTTGGTAAAATGATTTCGCAAAACAAGTCACAACAAACAGCAACATCTGATCAAAGAAACGCATTAATACAAACGGATGAGCGCACCGGCGAAAAGTATCTGAAAATTCCGCTCAATGAAAACAATGATCTGGTGCGCAAACTGTCAAACGGTTTAAGTGCTTTTCTCAATGCTTTGAAAAATCAGAGCTGAAAGCTACTCAACCTTTTTGAACACTAAACATCGAAATCAAAAATGATGGCCGAATGTAGAAAAAGCTTCTTTGCAAAAAAAGCCATATTCACCGAAGGTGCTTAGTCTTAACCTCAGCCTTAACCTCAGCCTTAACCTTTCTCTTAACCTTTCTCTTAACCTGGGCGCGCGTCTCCTGCTTGCAACGTTATACGTTGACGCATGACTACCCACTATGCAAATTTCCAATATCCATCAATGCCAATCGCATTTTTGCAGATGTAATTCCATCATTGGTCTTTAACACATACCCCTGAGCATTGATATTCAACAGTTTTGATGCAACCTTTCAGCCCTTTGCCGTATCTTTGCATTAAATTTACAGTGATGAAAAAGTGGTTTCTTGTTCTGGTGCTGGTGATTTCTTTCAACGGACTGAAAGCCGAAGGCGGCGACACGATATACGAAGGCGTGAATCTCTCTGAGGAATTCCTGTTATATATGCCCAATGCATTTTCGCCCAATGGCGACGGCCACAACGATTATTTTGCACCAGTCGGCGCAGGCATCACCCTCGATTATTTTGAAATGAGAATTTACAGTCGTCGCGGAAAACTTGTATATTTGACAACCGATATCAACCAGCCCTGGGACGGAGACATTGCAGGAAAGCGTTACGACGAGACATCTACAGAAGTATTCGCTTATCACATTACGGTCAGAACGTACAAGGGGGTCGAACGGGAATATTTCGGCTACGTTGTACGATTACCATAATGCATGAACCGTTTTAAATTCATTAAGGAATTTCTGAATTTATCCAAAACCGAAAAAGCCGGAATCTGGCTTCTGATCGCGATTCTTATAACCATCATTCTTCTGTCCGTTTTTCTGCGCACTTCAAAAACGAGTGTTGCAGACAATGATTTTTCGGAATTCGAAAAACAGATACAGGCCTGGGAAAGCAGCATCGGCAGCGATGATAAGCAATACAGCAATGTATACAACGATCTCGATGCGCCCGCCTATTCCTCCGCGAAATCAAAGCTGAATCCGTTTCCGTTCAATCCGAACGAGCTCGATGCTGAAGGCTGGAAGCGGCTTGGGCTCACCGATAAGCAAACAAAATCGATATTGAATTACAGGCAGAAGGGCGGCGAATTCCGCATTAAAAGCGACTTTGCAAAGATGTACACCATCAGCAAAGAAGAGTTTGCCGTGCTTGAGCCATTCATACAGCTTCCTGAAAAACCGCAGCAGAAGCCAGATTACAGCGCATCGTCGTATGAGAAAAAAGAAACAGTTCGTGTTGAAATCAATTCGGCCGACACCGCTGCGCTGAAAAAAGTGAGAGGCATCGGGCCCGCCTTTGCATTGCGTATAGTCAGCTACAGGAGCCGGCTTCACGGGTATGTCAGCATCGATCAGCTGAAAGAGGTGAAAGGAATCGACTCGCTGAAATTTGCCGAAATTTCTCCGTACATGTTCGTAAACCCTTATCTGGTGCGGAAAATCAACATCAACACCGTGACCTTTGATGAATTGAAAAGTCATCCGTATTTCGGATACAACATTGCGCTGTCGCTCATCAATTACCGCAAGCAGCATGGTGATTACAAAGTGCTCACCGACATCAAAAAATCGGCGCTGGTCACCGAAGACGTTTATAAAAAAATCAGTCCGTATCTGACGGTCCAGTGATAGTATCTTCGTTCGGCGTAGTCTGACAAAATACATCTGCTTGAGAATGTCTCAAATATAAACAACGGAGCAAAAACAACATTCCACCGTCCGAAAGCGACGAAGGAGCTGAAGGACATGGAACCGTTGTTTTTGCAGTTGTTACGACGGTTCCATGTTCCGGCCTGTTAACAAAACCCTCGAAGAGTTCGAAACTCTTCGAGGGTTCATTTTGGCCGGAACGGTGGAATGTCGTAACAACACCCTGCTTTGAGACATCCTCAAGCATAAATTATCAAAAGACTACGCCGATCGAAGACCACAAGTAGTCAGTTGTGAGTGAAATCGAACTGGCCACGGACTAGTTGAGCGTTGTGCGCCGCATGCCCTATGCCGCATGCCGCATGCATTGTGCGTTGTGCAAAAAAAAGGAGGCCCGTATCGATGCCTCCCTTTTGCTTTTTCCGTTAATAATTACGGAACGATCTTATTCGAATTCCACCATCAGGGTATTCTTCGGAACACGCTCTCCTTCTTTAACATGAATGGTTTTTACAATTCCGCTCATAGGAGCAAGAATCTTATTGTGCATTTTCATGGCTTCGAGTTCGAGCAGCACATCGCCTTCGGCAACTTCTGCGTTTTCCGCCACAAAGAGCTTGGTGATGGTTCCCGGAATGGCCGAAATCACATGTTTGATGTTCAGCGGCGCATAATTTTTCCGGTTGAGATATTTCTTCGAAAGTCGTGTTTTGTATTCACCCTCTTCGGTCACCAGAATATCAAACTGCTCTGCGGCAACTTCGGGTGTACTCGTGACTTTCGCGGCTTTCTTTTCTTTTCTTTTTGTAGTTAATTTCATAGCTGCTGATTTTTCAGAATGGAGGAATGCCGTGTTTTTTGGTAGGACGGGTTACCATTTTCGAAACGGAAACTTCGAGTGCGTGAGCAATAAAGCTGCGGGTTTCGGCAGGATTGATAACAGCGTCAACATATCCGTAAGCGGCTGCCACATATGGATTGGCAAATTTCTCCTTGTATTCCTGAACTTTCTTGAGGCGCATTTCTTCAGGATTTTCAGCTGACTGAATCTCGCTGCGGAAAATGATGTTGGCTGCTCCTTCGGGTCCCATAACGGCGATTTCCGAAGTCGGCCATGCAAACACAAAGTCGGCTTTCAGGTGGCGCGACGACATGGCGATGTATCCTCCGCCATAGGCCTTACGCAGAATGATGGTGATTTTCGGCACGATGGCTTCGCTGTATGCATACAACAATTTTGCACCGTGACGGATCACACCGGCAAACTCCTGATCGACGCCCGGCAGATATCCCGGAAGGTCAACCAGCGTAATGATCGGAATATTGAAAGCATCGCAGAAACGGACAAAGCGTGCAGCCTTATCGCTGCTGTCAACATCGAGCACACCGGCAAGCACCAGCGGCTGGTTGGCCACAAAACCAACGGTGTCGCCTTCGATACGTGCAAATCCAATCACAATATTGGGTGCAAACAACTCCATTATTTCGAAGAAATCACTGTCATCGGACAGGGCGCGGATAACTTCACGCACGTCGTATGGTGTTTTCGGATCAGTCGGAAGAATGGAAGTGATTTTGTAATTTTTGTTTGGCTTCATGGGCTCAAAGCGGTCTGCTTTTTTGGTGTTATTCCATGGAATAAACGACAGCAGCGCTTTAATCTGGGCAAAACATTCAAATTCGTTGTGTGCAAAGAAATGGGCATTACCGGTGATTTCGGCATGAACGCGGGCGCCACCAAGGTCTTCCATTGAAATTTCTTCACCAAGAACGGTTTTGATTACTTCAGGGCCGGTGATGAACATTTTTGAAATATTGTCAACCACAAACACAAAGTCGGTCAGAGCCGGGCTGTAAACAGCACCACCGGCGCAGGGGCCGAGAATAACCGAAATCTGCGGAATGACACCTGAGGCCAGGGTGTTGCGATAGAAAATCTCACCATAACCGGCAAGAGAGTTCACACCTTCCTGAATACGGGCACCGCCGGAATCGTTGATACCGATAAGCGGAACCTGCATTTTCATGGCATGGTCCATAATTTTGGTAATCTTCATGGCATGCATGTATCCCAGCGAACCGCCGGCTACCGTGAAGTCCTGAGCATAAATACAGATGGGATATCCGTTGACAGTTCCCGTACCTGTAATAACACCATCTCCGGGAAGATGCTTCTTGTCCATGTCAAAATCTCTTCCGGCATGTTCCACAAACAAATCATATTCGTGAAAGGAATCGGGATCCAGAAGGGCCAGAACACGCTCGCGGGCCGTTAGTTTTCCCATAGCAACCTGCTTGGCTATGGCTTTGGTACCACCGCCCTGGCGCGCATCAAGCACACGCTTCCGAAGGTCCATTGATTTCGATCTGATTGACATAATTTACTTTTTGGTTACACTTGCTTTTTCGAAAATTCCGGCAAAGTAAAGCATATTATTGCGGACCATCAGTTAATAACTCTCTGATAATTTGACGGCGTTAGCGGCTCAAATCATTTGCTGGAGCGCCTTTTCAGCGACCGTTTTAACCACTTACTATTAACATTTTTTAACTTTACAGCTGGACCTGAAAAACATTCTGTGAATTAATCTCAGGAGGATGTAGAATTGTACAAATTTTTATACTATCTTGCGATTTCTTTTTACGTGATTAATATTTTATCGGATGAAACATTTTTATCTGTTCTTGTTTTTAATCGGGGGGTTATTCACAGAAACAGCTGTTGCACAGCATTTTTCATTTGTTCCGCCCGAGAACTTTGTGGCCGACACCGCAAGCGCCGCTACCTGGTATAACAAAAGTGCCGGCAGTGTCATTCAGATTACCGAAACCACCGGATCCTCCTTTGCTGAATTCAAAGACGGCTTCGATGAAAAGCAACTGACCGGCAACAATCTGGTGATCAAGGAGAAAAGAGCTGCCGATCCTGCCTTGATCTACATCTGTTCATTCCGGACCGTATCGGCCGATGGCAGTCAGGACGTTGAATTTACACGCATCGTATATTTTACCGGAAATGCAAATGCAGTGATAATGGCCGTAGCAACCATTCCGGCCATGGCAGAGCCTGTTCTGCTCGAACCACTCATCCGGTCTTTCCAGAAGGATTTGATTATTCGCTGATCATGTAACAATTATTTTCAAGGGGGTTTATGAAGAGAATTATATCTGTCTTTGTGTTTTGCGCAGCATTGTTTGCCTTTGAGCAATCAAAAGCACAGACTTTCACGGTCAACCATCAGGTTCCGTGGAGCACCGATTACCAGAACATGTGGGGGCCCAACGGAAGCCCGTTTTCACTCGATTTCGACTACAGTCTGTTTCATTTCATGTACGACAGCACTACCTCGTTCGGCCAGATCGAGAACATTCTCGGTGGTGATTTCGGCGCCGAATTCGATCTGGACATGTATCTCGAAATGGGCTCCACTTTTTCCATTCATGGATTCACTACCGGTTCGGTCGATGTGGATTATCCGGTCGATATCGAACTGACCTTTCCCGATCCGGGTCTGCCTGTTCCGGGTCAGTACATGACCGTAAACTCAGACTACGACGTACTTCCAGGCTGGGACCTCAGCACCCATTTCCCCTCCGCTGGTGTTGTAACCCTTGATCTCGACTTTGGAATGAGCATGGATTTGTCGGGCCAGGTCTGCTTTATTGGCTGCATGCCGGTCAATATTTCCAACTTCGATATTCCACTCGACTCCATTGTGATTTTTGAGCTGAATTCCATTACGGGAGAAGTGACCTACCCCTGTATAAACGGCTTCCTGCCTGCCATTTGCCACGACACCATTCTTCCGCTCGTAATCACAAACATCGGCGGAATCGGACTTGATCTCACCGCCGACATTCCATACATTCAGACAATTGATTCACTCGGAAGCGACAAATGCCTCTACGCCTACGGCGACGACTGGTATCTCGAGCTATCGCTTGACATTATTGAATTTCTTTCATTTATTGCCAACATCATTCCGCCTCCCGCCGGTCCTGCCATTTCACAGGTGCTGAGCATGCTCAACGGCACATATGATCTTG
Source organism: uncultured Bacteroidaceae bacterium (assembly GCA_964547605.1). GTDB lineage: Bacteria > Bacteroidota > Bacteroidia > Bacteroidales > DTU049 > GWF2-43-63. The sequence goes on from CAZJOL010000050.1 coordinate 11,292, forward strand.
GCTACGGCATTTCCATTGATTACAGCCTGCTATCGGCTTTTCTTACTTTGAACAATACTTTACAACAGGATTTCACTTTTTGTCCCGATGTGTGGACCGAGCTCACCTACCCCATCGCACTTGATTATTTCATCACCGATCCCATAGCCGGCGATACGGTGGGCTCCGGCAGCAACGACTCCATTTCGTTCATGGCCGGCCACGACCTGCATGTGAAGTGGCCCTGCTACGGCTATACAGAATTTGATCCAGGCATACGGCATTATCTCACCAATGAATTTACAAACCACACCTGGGATTCCATGGCCTTCGATTTTTCGATCCAGGCTTTTGAATTCACCATCAATTTCCCGTCGTTTCCGGTGGCGCCGGCTTCCGATATTCCAGAGCTGTGTGTAGCTGTGCCGCAACCCGACAGTGCCGCAACAAGAGCGCTCTGTGTTGCTCCGGTACAAACTCCTGAAGTGTATCTCGACATGAGCAAACTGTCCATTCACATCGGACCACTGGTCGATTACACCATTCCACTTGGATATATTCCGCTCACATGGTATCTCAACACGTGGGAGCTGGCCGGTTTCACCGATACGGTGTTCCCATCGGTACATCTTGAATCCGGGCCGTTCTTCGAAATGTCCATTCTGGGCGATACCACCATCTGCTATGGCGACAGCACCGGAGTGCTGATTGCAACAGGCATCAACGGCGCAGCGCCCTATTCCTTCAACTGGTCGACCGGCGATACCGATTCACATTCATGGCCAACCGATTCCATTTATGTTCCCTCAGGAACTTATTCTGTAACAGTGACGGATGGCGGAGGATGCATGCTGAGCGATATGGTGACTGTGGTTGATAATCCGCAGATATTTTTGTCCCTGATCAAAACCGATGTCAATTGTTTCGGAGATTCCACCGGAACGATTCTGTCCAACGTGTCGGGCGGAACGCCGGGTGCACCCCCGGGCTACAGCTGGCTCTGGACGCCGGGTAACGCAACATCACAAAACATTGACAGCATTCCCGCCGGCCTGTACACACTCGTTGTGACCGATTCGCTCGGATGCACAGCCACTGATACCATCACTGTAAACGAGCTGCACCCGCATCCGCCGGTCGATGTGATGGCCGATCCATCTGTTGGCTGCCAGCCGCTTTCCGTGCAGTTCGACGAAATGAATCCATCAGCAGGAAACAGCTACAACTGGGATTTCGGAGACAACACTTCATACGGGACCGCTGAAGATCCGCTCCACGAGTACGATACAGCTGGCACATTTGATGTAACTGTCACTGTTACCAATCAGTGGAACTGTTCCACCACCGAGACCTACGAAGATCTGATCATGGTTCATCCGAAGCCCTCCGCCTCGTTCTATGCAACACCCGATCTGGTATACACCAGCGAAGATCCAACCATGACCATTGATTTCACCAACACCAGCAACGGCGAAATCGCGTGGTTCTGGAACTTTGCCGACTCGGCTTCCGGAGCCAATACCTCAACACTGGAAAATCCATCTCACCCCTATACCGACGAAGGCCTGTTCAGTGTTATGCTGATTGTCACAAGCGACCTTGGATGTATGGACACCGCCTGGGTTGCCGTTCAGGTTATTGACGATGTGTTGATATTCCCGAATGTGATCACACCAAACAACGATGGATTCAACGATGAATTCGAAATTGTCAACGTTGAGAAATTCCCCGAATGCTCACTCACCATTTTCAACCGATGGGGCAATATGGTGTACAAGTCTTCGCCGTATCAGAACAACTGGGATGGTGAAAATGCAGCCGATGGCACCTATTATTATGTGTTCATTTACGGCAAGGACTCGAAAGAGTATCGGGGTTCACTGACAATCATCAGGTAGTTTTGAAAAATATTGTACTTTTGAAAAAAAAAGGATATGAAAAATCTGTTTGCTTTCTTTTTCCTGGCACTTTTTTCTGTAACCCTGTTTGCACAGGAAGAGGATCTTGATGTTTCAAACCGCTTCGGAAAAGCCGACCGGCTCATGATAGATCTGTACAACGACACCTGGCTTGGTGCACCCGACACCATTGATTTCAAGGGATACAACCCTGGAGTAGCTTTCAATGTGGTCAAAGACTTTCCGTTCGGAGCAACCAATTTCAGCTTTGCCATCGGCGTTGGAGTTGGCACACACAATATGAGATACAACGCCAATATTTATACGGATCCCGTTAGTTTCGAAAACTATTTTGTGAACAGGGTGGATACACCAAAGCAATACAAAATGGTTCTGTCTTACATTGATATTCCTGCTGAAATCCGTTTCAGAACCAAGCGTGACAATGTGTTCCGCATTGCCATCGGTGGCAAGATCGGCTACAACATCAACAACCACATCAAACATGTGGACGAAGATTTCAAAATCAAAACATACGATGTTCCTTATTTAAACATGCTCCGTTATGGCGTGACGGCACGCGTTGGTTATAAAATGTTCAACCTCTATGTTTATTACGGACTCTCAACTTTGTTTGAAGAAAAACATGGTCCTGAAATGGCGCCGCTGTCCATCGGCATTTCACTGATTCCATTCTGATGAAAAGATAATTCCGGAAAAGGTCTCTGAACAGAGGCCTTTTTTTGTGTCCTGCATGTGACTTTCCACCTCAAAGGAGCTTCACGTGAAACGTGACACTGTCGCACAAATTGTTCCTGGGGCCGGTGTTTATCCCGCTGCCCCCTTCGATACGTTTGAAGTCTGCTGCAATTAAAAAGTCGTCAGATCAAACACTGCTAATGACACAAGTGCGTAAAATTCTGAAAATCAACAAAAAAGTCTAATGAAGTTCCCGGTCTCCGCGCCGG
>CAZJOL010000051.1:0-13977 GCA_964547605.1 uncultured Bacteroidaceae bacterium
CCGATGCGAAATTCGAAAAATGGCTCAGCGAAAAGCAGAGCAAAATCGATCAGAAAGCCAGCAGTGTAAAACAGGCCGGTATTGATGAAAAGAAAGACCGCCTTGCCGCTGAGCGTAAAGTGAAAGAAGCACGCGAAAAAGCCATCGCTGAAAAGCGTCAGGCTGAAATGAAAGCCGAAGCTAAGGAAGAAGCTGCTGCTGAAGTGGTTGCTGAAGAAACAACGGTTGTTGAAGAACCCGTTGCTGAAGCTCCTGCCGCTGAAGCTCCCGCTGCCGAAGCTCCTGAGGCCGAAGAACCCAAAGCCGAATAACACGGCTCCACCCATGGAAGGACTTGTCCGGATAGGAAAAACAGTCAAGACTCATGGGATCAATGGTGAGGTTCTCATAAAATTTGAAGCCGGCAAAACTCCGGCAAACGAAAGCGAACCTGTATTTCTCGATTTTGAAGGAATACAGGTTCCTTTTTTTATTGAATCGCTTCGCAGCCCGATCGACACAGAGTGGTTTGTGATATTCGAAGAAGTCAATGATAAAACCAAAGCTGAAAAACTGCTGGGACGCGCCGTATATGTCCTTCAGGACAATCTGGCCGTGAAGGAAGATGAGTTTTCGCTGGATAATCTGATCGGTTACGAAGTAACAGATGAAAATCAGGGACGTGTCGGCATTTTGTCGCATATTCAGAAAGGCGCTCAGGATCTGATGATCATTGACAACAACGGCGAAGAGATTTATATCCCTTTCGTTGAAGATTTTCTCATCGAAATCAATCCCGACAAAAAGCAAATCATTGTCGAAACGCCCGATGGGCTGCTGGATTTGAACAGGTAGATTTTATCAGCCCCCGAAGGGGTTTAACCCATTCAAGGACTAAGCAATAATCAATGAACCCATTCAGGTTTAAACAATTCGAAGTGTATGATCATCACTCGACCATGAAAGTCGGGACAGATGGCGCGACTTTGGGTGCCTACAGCAGCCGGAGCGATTTCCATTATGCACTTGACATCGGCACCGGATGCGGGCTCATTGCACTTATGCTGGCTCAGAAATCGACCGGAAAGATTCTGGCCATCGATATTGATGAACCATCTGTAAAGCAGGCTGCGTCTAATTTCACCGCATCGCCGTGGAGCGGCCGGCTTACGTCCCGCTGTGTTTCAGCTCAGGATCTGGCGCTTGAAGTCGGGGGAATTTTCGACCGCATTGTGTCCAATCCGCCATTCTTCAATGACAGTTTAAAATCGCCAGACACCCGCAGGACCAATGCCCGACACAACACCACATTATCGCACCGGGAGCTGGCTGCAGCAGTTAATCAGCTTCTGTCGCCCGATGGAATTTTCGATGTGATTTTACCGGTTGAAGTTTCAATTGCATTTGAAAGCATCATGTATTATTCCGGTTTGTTTCTGAAGGAAGAGCTCATTCTGTATTCGACTGCCGACAAGCCGATACGAAAAATCATGTCGTTCTCGCGCAGCTACAGCGGCGTTTTTGATTCAGCGGATCTGATTATCCGCATGGATGCTGCACACCACACACAAGCATATATTGATTTTACCGCTGATTTTTTCCCGGGGCTGAAGTAGGTGAGTTTGCCACGATGGCACGAAGACACCTATTCTACTTTCCTGGCGCGGATTTTCAATCCGTGTCAGGATATTGACATAAACGAATGCACTACTATAAACTTATAAATGCATGCAGTCTCAGCAAATATTTTCTACATTTGAATCATTAATTTTGTATCGTTCATGAAACTTATTGCGTTTATTTTTGTTTTGTCTGGATTGCTTGCATCTGCACAGTTTGATACATTGATCCTGAAAAGAAATCTAGCCCATTATGGCTCCACTCCCCGTTATCAGGTTGACACTTTTGCTGATGATGGCAACATGACTTATCCACCTTTTTTAGTTGGAACAACGGTCTTACCTGGTACCGGTAATCAATTGGGATTGAAGAATTTCAATTTAATTCTCGATAGTGTCAAATTCACTCCTTGCAATAGTGAGCCGCCAATCACTGAGTTGATCATAGATGATACATCTGAATCAGAAACTGATTCGTCTGTGTTTAATAATTTTGAATATTATCGGATACAGTCAATATCAATGATGGACACCAGTCTTTCCATTGATATTAAAATCTGGGAGAATTGCTGCCATCATTTTTTGTGTGATGCAACGGTTCTTGATGATTCAGTCCTTTCGTTGATATACTATTCTTACGGCCGGAATTATTGTTCCTGCGATTGTTGCTTTGGACTTACGTATTTTTTTAATTTCATGGGTGGTCAGGAAGAAGAATTTAAGAATATCAAGTGGGTTATAATTGACGACATGAGTAAAACAATATTGCCGCTTTCATCCTTTACTGAATAAAAAAATCAACATCTCGAGTGACAGCACTTCCCTGTCACGGATTACAAATCCGCGCCAGTTCGAGTGTTGTAAATATAATTTACATTTTGTTCAATATATGAACAATGTTCACTATATTTGCAGCGTTCAAAATATGTAACTATGAAAAATAAGGAAATTCAGGAGCAGCGTATGCGCGATTATTTCATTCAGGCCTGCAAGGATCTGCTCAAAGGCGAAGGCCTGCGCAGCGTGAGTGTGCGTAGTGTAGCCGACAGGGCAGGGTATTCGTTTGGCACCATGTACAATTATTTCCGCGACATAAACGATTTACTCTTCCTTTGTGTCAACGATTTTCAGAACGAATGCAATGAATTTGTGGCCGAGCGGGTACACAAGCAGCCATTCGGCGAAGCCCGCTTCAGAAAAGCCGTTCAGATATATGTCGAATTTTTTGTTGAGTATCCGGGGGTGTTTGAATTGTTCTTCATGGCCCGCAAAGGCGATTTCGGCAACCGGGAAAATATTCTCGAAGTCATCAACAATTCGCTCAAAACCGCTACCATCGACGAATGGAATTACCTGATCAAACAAGGTGAGATGTCGCGCAGCGAAGTAAACAATAAGCTTTCTTTGCTCCAGTCCTGGGCTACGGGTGTATTGATCCATTACATCAACCGCCTGCAGCCTGAGTCGTATGAGGAGTTTCAGAAAATCATCAAGCGCGAAATCAGACAGATGCTGCCGGCAGGGCAGGAATAGAATGTAATTGAAACCCGATTATAATCAGCTGTTCATCCATACGCCACAATTGTGTCGCAGGAATGAATCGAAGTATCAGGGATTCCGCATAGTGCCTATATGCAGATAGTAATGGCCGGCTGCATCCGGGAAGCTGGAATAGTTGCCAAATAGTCACCAGGGCGAAAAGTTTTTCTTTTCCAGACACGAATTTGATCGCATCATCGTTATTAATTTATCGCTGATGTGTTTCAAATTGCTCTTTCCTTTTGAATTTATTAGATTTGTAATCATTAATATCGGGCTGTATGAAAGCATTCATTTCTTGCATATTGTTGATAAATGCCATATTCATATATGCGCAGTTTCAAAGTGTCTCTGGCGTGAGAGACTTATTGGGCTACTCCCGTAAGGCAGATCTGAAGAAGATTACGGATAATCTCGAACCATATAAATACTCAACCCCTGAGTATTTTGTCATGAAATGTGAATACTTGCATCGAAGCGATTATTCTAATGTTGATGTAGATTCTGAATATTGGTTTCATCCGAAAGATGACAGCCTGATTATCGTTCCTTCAGATGATGGGACTGTTTGTGTTACTGCGGCAATGACCGATACGATTGAGACTTATGATTATGAAAAGGATTATTGGGTTGAGTACATAATGTATTATAACGAGACCGTTGAATTTCGGCCTGCAAATATTTATAAGTCATTGGCGGCAATTGATTCCGGAATTGCGGTTTTTCCCGGATATTTTATTTTGTGGGAAGAAAAAATTAAACTGCTTAAAGATTTCAGAGATTATCTCAGTTACCTGAATGAGTTCATCGGGACTTCATATGAACCCGCACTTCGTGCTCATTTACCAGGTTGTGTTTTTAGCTATATGGATTATGCCGAAACATTGATTTCGATGTACCAGCAGCATCTGAGTACGCCCGGAGGACTTATAATGCCTGAGAATCTGGATTGTGAGGATTCCGATGATTATTTGCGAAAATATGTCTTCGGGAAAATAAATTCGTTATCAATGAATGGGTGTAAATACCTTGAAGAACGGAAATCGCTGGCCTTGTATTTTTATGACAAGATTCCGGATAAATCTGTTGAAATTCTGATGGATGCAGCAAATCCTTTATATTCTTCAGGAAATTATACTTCAGCACTGGAGTTGCTTTTGATCTTACACACATTGCAACCAGAGGATGACAATATTGCGAAAACAATTAAAGATTGCTATGTCAAGGCAGAAGACTATGAGGGCGTAATCAATTTCATTGTTCAGGAATCCGGTGGTGACCTGGTCAATCCACAACTCTTGTATGATATTGGATATTATTACATTCTTGCCGGAAACCACAGCGAGGCCAAAAAATATTTTAAGCGGGCATTGGAACTGGCTCCGAAAAGCTGTGAAATCAGAATCGAATTGATCAAATGTTTTATGGCTGAGAAAGATTGTTCAAGCGCTCTGGAATTGTATTCCTGGATGACTGAAAACTGTTCGGTCATTGACAGGTTGTTTGCAGCGTCTGAATTAGAGCCGTGCGGCATTGTACCCGTAATTTCAGGTCAGTAATTTATCTGACGCACAATCCGGTCAACCTGTGCAATCACCGATGAACGCTCATCATTGCGTATTACAAAATCAGCTTTTGTTTCTTTCCACTCTGCTGGCGACTGCAGTTTTTCGCGCTCCATAAACTGTTCACGGCTGCTGCCGTTGCGCTTGTACACACGCTGAATGCGTTCCTCAACAGGCGTGGAAACCGTTATCACGTAGTCAAAGACATGCTGCATTTCAATCTCAAAAAGCATTGCTGCTTCAACAATCACATTGCTTGTCCGGGCAGCTATTTCCGCCTCAATGTTTTTCTGAAGTTCAGGATACAGGATTTTATTCAGCGCGGCATATATGCCCGGCTTATTGAAATAATAGTCTGCAATTGTCTTGTAATTGACCGAATCATCATCATTCAGAATTGATACGCCCAGCAATGTTTCAACCTGTTGTCTGATTGCAGGAATATGATACAGCTGTTTGGCCATGTCATCGGCATCGAGAATTTTGAAGCCGAATGTTTCAAAAACCTTGGCCACAGTAGATTTTCCACTGCCCAGATTTCCGGTAAGACCAATTTTAATCATTGCTCCAGAGGTATGGATTCGGGATTGATGCGTAGGATTTTATAGCCGGGAGGAGTTTTGACGCTGAAGACGAGATTCTTGTCCACAATGTCGCTTTCAAGCACCAGATTCAGTTCCGGCTCAGATTCACCTGAGGGTGCCATAAAATCAGCTTCAACATAACCATCATAAATGTGCCCAAGGATGGTTATGTTGTAATGCAGTTTTGTCTGCAGTTGCACAACAGATTGTACCGGAATGAGAACATGAATTTCGGAAATGTTGCAACTGATTTTTTTGTTTACAAAAGCGGATATTTTCACCGATGTGCGAACGGTATCGCAAATATCCCTGAGTATAAGCGGTACAGTTTCGACGCTATCAATAGCCGCTATCATTTCAGCCGGGCCGGTAACCCTCACAACGCGTGGAATTATCTTCACAGGTCCGTTCACGTAACAGTCCTGACCCGATTCGATACTGAAGTTTACTTTTACAGGAACATCTTTCGACGGGTAAGAAATGAATGAAAATGCCAGCGTGTCATTCGGAATGTTTTTCAGCATGATACCTGTCGGCAGTGCTTCTGATGCCGATTTGCGAAGATTATCAGGAAGCACGGTGAGAAACAGCGAGTCGCCATGTTTGACTGACTTGAAGTCGGATTTTGTCAAACTGATTTCGTATGGCTGCTCAAAATAGAACCGTATCAGAGAAAATCCTCTACCTGTAACTTCGGCGTAAATCGTCGAATCGGGCTGGTTTTTCCCTGAAAAAGAGAGTCCTTCATAGTTAATATGAAAGGACACTCCAACAGTGTATTCACGGTTCAGATGATTTACAAGCCAGAGCAGGCCTGCAAGTGAAATACAAACAATAAAAATCCTGAACTTACTGTTCATGACGCTCAGGCTTTATTTCTCAGCCATTTCTTCGGCTTTGAATTCCTGTGCGATAGCGTTTTTCTCCATTTTGAGTTTTCCCTGTCCTTCAGTTTCAATGATTACTGTAGTGTCATTTATTTCAAGGATTTTTCCATGAATACCACCAATGGTAATCACGCGATCGCCTTTTTTCAGGCCCTGACGGAATTGTTTGATTTCCTTGTTCTTTTTCGACTGTGGTCTGATGAAGAACAGCCAGAAAACAACAACAAGGAGAAGAAGCATTATCATCGTGGACCATCCACCGCTTGACTGACCGTCAGCTGATTGTGGAGCCATGAGCAAAATGTTGGCAAAATTCATATCTGTTTTATTTAGGGTTCTAATACGTTGGCTTTGATTGTCAGGGCTACATCACGATCTGACGCATTGGTGCTGATTGTGATGGTTTTGTTGTTGCGGCCTTCCTTGCCCTTGCTGTTGAATGCCACTTTAATCACACCGCCTTCTCCCGGTGCAATGGCGCCTTTCGGGTACTCCGGCACCGTGCATCCGCAGGTAGTCGTATGCGAAGTTATGACCAGGTCTTTGTTTCCGGTGTTGGTGAATTTGAAAGCGTATTCAACTTTTTCACCTTCCATGATATCGCCGAAATCGTGTTCAGTCTTTTCAAAGGAAATCCTGGGACCATTGCCGGTTTCGTCACCATCGGCCGTGGCTTCATTGTGAACAATATCCGAATTCACCTCATCTTTTTTTAAATTCGAGCACGACGCTGTCCACAGCATATTGGCAAAAAACAGGCAGTAAATCAGAAAGTTCGGTTTCATCTCGGTTTTTCTTTTTAGGAATACAAAAATACAAAAAATCCTGCAATTTTTATCGAATAATTTGCTACTCTCAATCTCAATGTTCCGTTGCCCGATGCACCATCAACCACTCATCACTCATAACTCATAACTCACTGCTCACCATGACCACGACCTTGACCTTGATCTTGACCTTCCTCCTTTTCGAGTGCTGCGCGCGTTTTACCCGGGGTAGCTTCGCTTCGCTTGCAACCATCACGTGAAACGTGATAAATGCGCTACCAACATTTTATCCCTACGGGATTGTTTTGTACTTCGTAGCTTTTATGATGGCTTCGCCACTCACTACACAATACTCACTACTCACCTCTGACTGCTCACCACTCACCACGCGCCATTCACCATTCACTGCTCACTGCTCACATAAGTCTAGTCTTCTGCCAGCACAATCAGCATGTCTTCTTTATTGAAAACAATTACATCTGATTTCTTCGGATTCATCACAATGCCATATGCCTTATCCGGATTGTTTGACTGAGCCATAATCCGATAACCAAAGGCAACCTGTCCAAGATCGGATGCGGCGTCAGAAATCTGATAAAAGTTGCATTTTTTGCCTGGAACAGCATAATCCGAAATGGGCTTGAAATAAATTTCCGATCCGTCGGCATCGAGCAGATCATCTATAACCGGCTTCAGGTCTTTGTTTTCGCTGATCATTGAAATGAGCAGACTCACCAGCTTATCGCTCACAATAAAGTCATTTTTTCTGCTGATGCGCGCCAGATCGCTGTTTCGTGGATCAAGCATTTCGCTGACAATATTTGTATCATAATTGTTTTTCTGAATGATATCCCTGACATGGAGCAGTGAAACCAACGTGTTTGCATCGGCCTGTTGTACTCTCAGCCCCGGTTCGGATAAAATCATCACATAGTCAGTATCCGCCAGATTCAGGCCGCTGAGAAACTTACGCGACGTAATGTCTCCGCAGCTGACACTGATGTTCAGATGGTCTGTTGCCAACCCTTCTGTTTTGTCTTTGTAATCCTCCTGCACAAAAAGATGTAGTGTCGATCCGGCCGGGAAATAATTGGCCAGTTCCTGAATAATCATTTTCATCCGGATGCTGTAGCCGAGTATAACTGTGTGTACGGGTTTGTGAGCCGTTCTTGCTGCGACAGAAATTTTTTCATCCCTTGCGGCTTTTTCCGGATGACCGTTTGCTACAACAGTATCATCATCTTCCGAAATGGCAATGATTTTATCTTCAGGCTGCAACACATAGTCCATGGGAGGGTTCAGTTTTGTTTCACCGCTATTCACCTGGACACCAATGATAGTGCTGTCTTCAAACATCAGCTGTACATCACGGAATTCTTTACCACTGACCATTGGATTATGCGAAAAATAAATTTCATCTCCTTCAAATCGCAACAAATCTTCAATGACAACACTGAGTCCCGGTTGATGAGCTACCTGAACAGTCAGTCTGGCCATCACTTCGGAAAGCTGCAGGACACTTATTTCGTCGCGGCCAATCAGGTCGAGCACTTCCAGTGTTTTTTCCTCTCTTATTTCGGCAACTATATTGAATTTCTCTTTTTTTCTTCCAGGGTTATTTATGATTGCCAAAGCCACTTTGATAATAAACAGGTCATGCATTTCTTCGGTTTCGGGAGGCAGGATGATAATCGACCGGGCTTTGTTGTAGCCAACCATTTCAAGGTCTGTACTTTCAAGTGGGTCACCTGATCGTGCAATGATTTTTGTATTGAATGTTTCAGGAACCAGACTTTTTATCTGATCTTCCATCTCGGATTTGTCCGTTTCCGACAGAATGACGATGTGCGGGTGATGCTGATTCTGATTCGCAATAGAAAGTTCACTCAGTATGGTGAATATTTTCGGAGACCATCCAAGAATAAGTGTGTGGCCTGATTCCAGAACTTTCGACCGGCCTTTGCGCAGTTCTTCCAGCTTCTGATCAAATCCTGCGGAAATGATACCAATCAGGGCCGACACAATAAAAATTCCGCCGATGGTTACAATCAGCATTACGATGCGAAAACCCCAGCCGGAGTCACCGCCCATTGTTCCGGCATCCAGTGTGCGCATGAGCGATTGCCAGAAAGCTTCGATGAAACTCATGTTTTCTGTGTCTTCAGGCGAAATACCAAAGGAAGCGATGAACCCGGCAGCAATAATCACCAGCAACAAAGTCGCAACGGCAAGCCAAACGATGACAGCGAGTGGACCACGCGACATCATAGAATCAAAGCGGTATTTCAGCTTTTCGGAAAAAGTAGCTTTTTTCATAAGTCAGTTTATTTTCGGATCAGCAATGCAATATTTTCAACGTGATGGGTGTGGGGGAACATGTCAAAAGGATGTATTTCCGCAACACGGTATTGGTCTTTCATCAATGCAATGTCGCGGGCCTGGGTGGCCGGATTGCAGCTTACATACACCACTTTTTCGGGAGCTGCATTCAGTATCTGTGCAACCACATCGGGATGCATGCCGGAGCGGGGCGGATCCGTCAGAATCACATCCGGATGTCCGTGTTCGGCCATGAATGCCGGATTCAACGTCTTTGCAATATCACCGCAGAAAAACTCAGCATTCGGAATCTGATTGTCAGCGGCATTTTTCTTTGCATCTTCGATGGCTGTCGGCACATATTCGATACCTACAACTTTGGCTGCATGAGGCGCAACAAACAAAGCAATGGTGCCTGTTCCTGTGTATAAATCATATACCGTTTCGTTTCCTTTCAGATCGGCAAGCTGGCGTACCATGCGGTACATGGCCAGTGCCTGCGGAACATTTACCTGATAGAATGACAACGGCCCGACGCTGAAATGCAGATGCTCCATGGTTTCAGTGAATGCGGCAGGTCCCGAAAACACATGAAAATCCAGGTCGTTCAGCGAGTCATTGGCTTTGGTGTTCACAATATAAATCCATGATTGCACTTCAGGGAGTACTGTTTTCAGCGCATTCATGTAATTTGAAATCAGCTCCTGATCATCGTTTCCAACAATGACAGTCACCATCCAGTGACCGGCTGAGCTGTTTCGGATCATCAGATTACGAAGAAATCCGGTATGCTCTTTCCGGTTGCAGAAGGTCAGGTCCTGTTTCAAAGCCACTTCCAGAGCAGTGTTTCGGATGGTGTTCATATAATCGTTCTGCAGATGGCAGCGATCGACTTTGAATATTTTATCGAAACGTCCGGGCAGATGAAAGCCCAGTCCGCGTGGTTCTGCATTTTCTGTCTGACGCTCTGAATCAGTCAGCCAGCGGGTATCGGCATAAGTGAATTCAAGTTTATTTCTGTAATGAAATTGCTCAGGTGATGCAGAAATGGGAAAAACTTTTTCAATATCGAGACCACCCAGCCGCTGCAGATTATCGGTAACCTGTTTCTGTTTCATTGTCAGCTGGGCTTCGTATTTCATATGTTGCCAGCGACAACCGCCGCAAAGTGTGAAGTGCGAGCACATAGGTTCTATGCGGCTTTCACCTGCCTTATGCAATGTACGAAGAAAGGCATTGGCATATTTTTTTTTGCTTCTGACCAGCATTACATCAGCAATGTCGCCAGGAACAGTGAATGGAACAAAGACAACTTTTCCTTCGTGATATCCAATGCAAACGCCTTCTGATGCGGTATCGGCGATTTCAAGGTTTTCAATTACGGTACCGTACACTTTTGCGGAAGAAGCCATAATCAGGCAAAATTAAATTTCAACAATGTTTCGAGTTCGGTCTTTCCGATATTTCTCTGCATGATGCCATGCTCAACATATGTAACATGACCGGTCTGTTCAGAGACAATTATGGCTATGGCATCGCTTGCTTCGGTGATCCCAATGGCTGACCGGTGGCGCAATCCAAGGTCTTCGGGAATGTCAATCCTGTGCGACACAGGCAGAATGCATCGGGCAGCAATGATCTGATTGCGTCTGATGATCAGCGCTCCGTCGTGCAGTGGTGAGTTTTTATAAAAAATCGATTTAATGAGTTCGCGCTGTACCTGCGCCTGAAAAACCGAACCGGTAGCGGCTGTTTCTTTCAATTCGTTTTTTATTGAAAGGACAATCAGAGCTCCTGTTTTTGTTTTGCTCATTTCAAAACAGGCCTCTACAACTTCGTCAATATCGAGTGACTTCCGGCTGGTATCATTCACTTTCCAGAAAAGGAAACGACGGCTGTGTCCGGTGAGTATATTCTGCGAACCAAGCATGGTCAGAAACTTTCTGATTTCCTGCTGAAACACGATGACCAACGCCAGTACTCCCACACTGATGAATGCGCCGAAAATTTCACTCAGCAAATGCATGCCACTCAGATCCACAAGCTTCCACAAAACATACACCAGCACGATACCGACACCAACGTAAACCGCATTGGTGCCGCGAATCAGCATGTAGAACTCATACAGCAAATACCCGACAATGAGTATATCGAGGGCATCGATCCATCTGAAATGAAAAAGCTCGTTGATGAAAAGGAGCATCGGACTGTTTTTTGCAAAAGTACAAAAATTCATGCACTTAATTTCAGCACAACGCATAATGCACAATGTCCCGCCTTGCGGATTCGTTCGGCGTAGTCTGTAAAGTAAAATCTGCTGGCATTAGTCTCCAGACTAATGCCAACCATAATTTTTAAAAAAAGACTACGCCAAACGAATTCTGTTACTCTGTCACCCCGCCACCTTGTTACTTTGTAAAGCGTAACGACTCACGATTTCAGCGTGATAAATTCCACGTGTAATGTTTGTAACGACAATAAATTCAAACCCGCTCGTAAAGCCATCTTGGAATGATTCTGAAAATAAAAGCAGCTATTCTCCATCTGTTAGTGACATACACAACTTTGCGTTTTCGTTTGATGGCTTTGAAAATCTGTCGTGCGGCTTTATCGACCGGCGCCACCCAGAAGATCCCGGCGCCCTGAGCCATGGCGGTATCAACAAAACCCGGCCGGATGTCTGTAATTGTAATCCGGTGTTTAAGATTCGAAGCTTTTTGCCGGAGCGCCTGCAAATAATTTATCTGATACGCTTTTGATGCTCCATACGCAGGGGCAAAGCGGCTTCCGCGCAAGCCAGCGATGGAACTGATTGCAACGAGATGTCCTGACTTCTGATGGTCGAAATAGTTGAAAACGAAGTCCACAAGGCATGTCCAGCCACACACATTGACATCGGCCGCCACTTTTTCTTTTTCGTAATCAAGTTCGTTATTCACAAATCCGGCACCGGAGCTTAGTATCAGCAAATCGAGACCCCCCAATTCTGAAATGAGTTCTTTCAATTGAATGATTGCATTTTCGCAATCAGTGACATCCATTTGTTTTATTTGAATGGCCGGAAATTCCGCCTTCAATTCTTCAAGCAATTGCATCCGCCTGCCGGTTGCTCCCACACTGTGTCCATTCGCAGCATACAGCGAAGCCAGTCCCCGTCCTATTCCCGATGTAGCGCCTATGATGATTGCTCTGGTCATCCCGACAATTTTTTGTCATGCAAAAGTACAATATTGAAATGTGTTTTATGCAACAAAAAAGAGGAACCAAAATGATTCCTCTTCCTGAAATATACTGTTCAATTATTCGCGGACAAATTTCCCCGTGAACAGCTGTCCTTCATCTTTGATTGTCACAAAATAAATACCTGCTGACAGATTTTTGCTGTCAACCTGAACTGCGCTGCCAGTGATGCTTTCCATCTGAGCTACAATCTGTCCGAATGAATTGACTATTGTCAGAGACGCATTCACAAATGATTTTTCATTCGAAAAAACAATTTCGTTCTGGCAAGGATTTGGCGAAATGCCGATTAATACTGGCTTTTCGATTATTCCCACATTGCATGAAAAAGTACAGTAGGTGATTGTGCCTGCAACGGTTCCTTCCTGCAGATCGATGTTGCCGCCGCTCTGATCGCAGAAATCAAAGGTGCCGCTCATGGTGCCGTTGTTCCAGGTGTTGTTTACCACACACCATTTTCCTGAACCGTCAAGGGTTTCACTATTGTGCCAATCGTTACCGACGTTGATTTGTCCGTCGTTTGTCAACGATACGGGCCCGGATAATGAATCGATATTTGAAAAATCGTGATTGGCATTCACTTCTGCCGCACTGTAGTTTATAAACCGGTCTGAATTACAAAAATCATTTGTTGTGATTGTGCCGTAATTCTTCACTGAATCCTGACTGTAGAAGTTAATTGAATTCACGCTGCCGTAATTTGAAAAGTTGCCATCAATGCCATTCATAAATTGTTCTGCATTGATAATGCCATTGACACCGTTTTCCAGATATGCTGTATTGAATAGACTGTCAATCGTAAGCGTTCCGTTATTTGTAATATATCCACCTGTAAATGGAACACGGGCTACGGTAAATGATCCGGCTATATTCAGCGAAGCAATGCCGCTAGGATAATTCAGCGCAAAAACACGCATAGGATTTGTGCTTGTCAATGATCCAGCCCCATTGATTGTGAAAGAACCTGATGAATGCATATAATCAATGTCAAGGTTTACTGCATGATTAATGATTACATCACCGGTTCCCATGGGAGGAGTTCCGCCCCAGGTCAATGGATTAGAGAAGTCTCCGGCCATTACTGTGGTTTGTGCCTGAACCGGATTCGACAGTAAAAAAGCCACCAATACTGCAAAAATGTACATGTGCTTCATAATGTTTTGTCGGTGTTTAAAGTGCTGACGCCGCACCTGTGAGTCAATTTTTTTGTTGCAAGGTAGAAAATATTTTGTTCATACACATATTTTGACAAACAATTTGCAGTGGATTAGATAAGGCTGTCTCAAAACAGCGGGTTGTTACGACATTCCACCGTTCCGGCCACAATTAATCTTTGCAGAGTTGTGAACATTTCGAGGTTTTCTAAATAGGCCGGAACATGGAACCATAGTAAAAACAACAAAAACAACAGCTTGTCCGACCACTGGCGGAGTCCCATGTCCTTCAGCTCCTTTGTCGCTTTCGGGAGTTTATTCCGC